>CALCGT010000015.1 GCA_937901125.1 uncultured Clostridia bacterium
TTATAAGCCCTTATAGGGCTGGAGCAAACCACGTCTTTTAGGCGTGGTTATGATTCAACAAATATAATACTTCCCCACAAAACGGTAGTTTTGTGGCGTTAGAGGTTAAGGGGGATTATCCCCCTTACGGGTGCGGGAGGGCAGAGCCCTCGCATCAAGATTCCAATTTGTCACACAGCTCGTTGATTTGCTTCAGCAGCTTTTCCATATCCCGATTTGCGCCGCCTTTGTTCTGGCTGATGATGCGCTGCAGTCGTTTGCCGGCTTCATCCAGCTGATCTGCCAGATACATGGCCCGCTTGCCTCCTTCGGACTGGGCCCTTGCCTTGGGATATTCCTTGGGCACAACTGGGATCTTGACCCCTTCGGAGATCATCTGATTGGTCAGCAGATCGAAGCATGCACCGCTGTAGGGAGCAAAGACATTGTAGCCGTATTCCTCCCGCAGGCATTTGGTGAAATCCTCGCAAACCATATCTTCTCCGTGGACAACAAAAACTCTTTCTGGTTTTTGCTCGAAATGGTTCACCCAGTTCAGCAGACCTTTTTTATCCCCATGGCCGCTGACCCCTGCCAGCTGTTCGATATGGGCGTTGACAGAAATGGTCTCGCCAAAGAGCCACACTTCATGGGCGCCATCGATGATATTTCTGCCCAATGTGCCCACTGCCTGATAGCCAACGAAGAGGATGGTACACTCGGGCCTCCATAAATTATGCTTCAGATGATGGCGGATGCGCCCTGCTTCACACATGCCGGAAGCGGAAATGATAACCTTGGGGCTTTTATCAAAATTGATCGCCATGGAATCATCGGGGGTGACTGCCACTTCCAGACCGCTGAATTCCAAGGGGTTAATGCCCTGTTTCACCAGCTCCATAGCGGCTGTGTCATAGCAGTCCAGATAATTTTCTACGAAAACCTTCGTTGCTTCGATGGCAAGGGGGCTGTCGACATAGACCTTGAAGCCGTCATGCCCCTGCACCAGCTTCCGTTCCTTAATCTCGCGGATGAAATAAAGCATTTCCTGGGTACGGCCCACCGCAAAGGATGGAATGACCAGATTGCCGCTCCGGTCGAAGGTTTCCTGAATATGCCGTGCCAGTTCCGCTACATAATCGGGGGGTGCCGTATGGAAACGGTCACCGTATGTACTTTCCATGATGACGTAATCCGCTTCGGCGGTGTAGCGGGGGTCATGGATGATGGGCTGGTTGATATTGCCAATATCCCCGGAGAAAACGATTTTTTTCGTGACTCCCCCCTCCGTCAGCCAAATTTCGATACTAGAGGAACCCAAAAGATGCCCCACATCGGTAAAACGTACCTGGATCCCGTCGCAGACAGGCACCTTTTTCATATAATCACATTCCACAAAATAATCCAGTACGGCGATGGCATCTTCCGTGGTGTAAAGAGGCTCGAAGGGTTCTTTGCCGGCACGTTTGTTTTTTCTGTTGCGCCACTGGGCTTCAAATTCCTGGATGTGGGCACTGTCCAGCAACATGATGCGGCAAAGGTCTGTGGTAGCTTCGGTAGCATAGATCTCTCCCTGGAAGCCATTCTTATATAATAAAGGGATGAGCCCCGAATGGTCGATATGGGCGTGGGAAAGGAAAACATAATCGATATCCGCCGCGGAAACGGGGATTTCCTGGTTTTCATAGGTATCCTGTCCCTGTTCCATGCCGCAGTCCAAAAGGATGCTCTTGCCGCAGGCCTCGATATAATGGCAGCTTCCCGTTACTTCATGGGCAGCCCCTAAAAACATCAGTTTCATAGAGATTCCCTCCTTCGATGTGATTTTTTGGCAGTATGGACAAATGTCTTTATGTAAACAGTATATCTGTTTTCGTTTCGCCTGACAAGTCCTATGATGCATTGTTTCTTTTTGGTAAAAATTAGGTCCTTTTTGACAAAATCTGGCTGGGTTTTGGTCTGGAAATATAGGGTAATATATGATATAATAAAAATAATAGAAAATGGGGAAGTATCCATTTCATATAGATTCGAAATCCTGATTTTGACGAAGAAATAGAGTAAAGGGGATGAGAATATGCTTACAACGACAAAGCTTTATGATATTTTTCGCATCGTAAACGGGGAACATGGTGACCCCCATACGGTGTTGGGGATGCACGAGATCGAACAGGACGGCAAAAAAATGGTGACTGTCCGTGCGTTTCTGCCCGGAGCCAAAGCTATCATCGTCATCGATCAGAATAACAAGCGTAAAAAATATCCCATGGAATTGCTCCATCAGGATGGTTTCTTCGAAGTGACCGTTGAGGATAGGGAAGAATGGTTCCGTTATCAGCTGGAATATACCGATTACAGCGACCATAGCTGGAAGGCATACGACCCTTATTCCTTTGCGCCCACCCTGTCTGAATTTGACAGACACCTTTTCGGTGCCGGCACCCATTACGAAATTTATGAAAAAATGGGTGGTAGACTGATGACTCACGGCGGTGCCAAGGGGGCCGCCTTTTCCGTATGGGCACCCAATGCCAAAGCAGTCAGCGTGGTGGGCGATTTCAACAACTGGGATCACCGCAGACACCTGATGCGCAGACTGGGAAATTCCGGCATCTGGGAGATTTTCATTCCCGGTCTGAAGGAAGGGGATAAATACAAATTCCATGTGGTACAGTGTAACGGCAGACATGTGGACAAGGCAGATCCCTATGGTCTTTATTCCGAACTAAGACCCCAGACAGCTTCTGTGCTCTATCCTTTGAAGCGGTATAAATGGAAAGACCGCCGCTGGATGACTGCCAGAAAGAAATATGATTTCAAAACCTCTCCTATGAACATCTATGAAGTCCATCTGGGCAGCTGGAAGCGGGGAGAGGAAAACAGATTCCTGACCTATGTGGAGCTGGCGGAGCAGCTGGTGCCCTATGCAATGGAAATGGGCTATACCCATATCGAGATCCTGCCCGTGGAAGAGCATCCCTTTGATGGCAGCTGGGGCTATCAGGTAACGGGCTATTATGCCCCCACCAGTCGTTATGGCAGCCCCGATGATTTCAAATATTTTATCGATACCTGCCACCAGAACGGCATCGGCGTCATTCTGGACTGGGTGCCTGCCCATTTCCCCAAGGATGATTTCGGTCTGGCCCGCTTCGATGGCACAGCCCTCTATGAACATGAAGACCCCCGCATGGGCGAACACCTGCAGTGGGGTACCTATATCTTCAACTACGGCAGAAAAGAGGTCATCAACTTCCTGTTGGCAAATGCCCTGTTCTGGGTAGATGCCTACCATATCGATGGTCTCCGTGTGGATGCGGTGGCATCTATGCTGTATCTGGATTTCTGCAAGAATGACGGGGAATGGCTGCCCAATAAATACGGCGGCAGAGAAAACCTGGAAGCAGTGGAATTTCTGAAACACATGAATTCCATTATGGCGAAGAGAGAACCCGGCGCAGTCATCATCGCCGAGGAATCCACTTCCTGGGAAGGCGTCACCAGAGATGCCGAAGAAGGCGGTCTGGGCTTCAGCCTGAAATGGAACATGGGCTGGATGAACGATTTCCTGTTCTATATCAAAAAAGACCCCATCTACAGAAAGTATCATCATAATAAGCTGACCTTCGGTATGGCCTATCACTATTCCGAAAACTTCGTTTTGGTTTTGTCCCACGATGAAGTGGTTCATATGAAATCCTCCATGATCGGCAAGATGCCCGGGGATACTTGGCAAAGCTTTGCCAACCTGCGCCTGTCCTATGGCTTTATGATGGGTCACCCCGGTAAGAAGCTGCTGTTTATGGGCGGCGAATTTGGTCAGTATCAGGAATGGAGCGAAGCCCGTTCTCTGGATTGGCACCTGCTGCAGTATGCCGACCATCAGCATATGCAGGCATATGTGAAGGAACTGAACCACTTGTATGCTAAGGAATGCGCTTTCTGGGAAGAGGATTTCGACCCCGATGGCTTTATGTGGATCGAATGTGACGATGCGGACAGCTCTGTGGTATCCTTTATCCGCAGAAGTAAGGAAAAGGAACTGATCTTTGTCTGCAACTTCACCCCCGTGGTGCATAAAGGGTTCCGCCTGGGCGTGCCCAAGGAAGGGGGATATCATGAGATCTTCAATAGCGATGCGGAACGCTTCGGCGGCAGCAATGTGGTGAATGAAGCACCTATGGAAAGCACTACGGCGCCCTGCAGTCGTTGTCAGTTCAGCGTGAATGTGGACGTTCCTCCTCTGGGGATGATCGTTCTGGAACGGAAAGCTTCTCCGAAAATTTCTGCGAAAAAGGAAAGTAGCGTAAAAAATACAAAAAAATCCGCGGCTGAAGCAGATTTGGAATGATTTTTCTTAAGAATTTCTCTTTGTTCTTATTGACGTTGCGGGAGTTTTTGTGTATAATTCTTAAATGTATGGTAAAAAAAGGCGCAAAAGCACCTTTCTTGCCATCAACGAATCTCGCACTGGGAGGGAGGGAAATTCAATGTCAGAGGTAAAAGTTAAAGAAAATGAATCCTTGGACAGCGCACTGCGTCGTTTTAAAAGAACATGTGCCAGAGATGGTATCATGGGCGAAGTACGCAAAAGAGAGCATTATGACAAACCCAGCGTAAAACGCAAAAAGAAATCCGAAGCCGCTAGAAAACGTAAATTCAGATAATACGATGAAAGTGTTATCAAGCGACTGAGCGAGAGGGGCAGGCTTGCCTGCACATCCGATCAGGCATTTGATAACCTGACGGTATGAGTAAAGCGAAGCTTTACGAATATCGACGGCGGCGTAGCCGACTTTCATATTTGATTATATCTGTACGGTAAACCTGTTTGTTTACTTAGGCGAAAAGGGATGATTATATGTCATTAAAAGAGCAGCTTTTTGCAGATTTGAAAACTGCTATGAAAGAAAAGGATACATTGAAAAAGGATACAGTACAGCTGATCCGTTCCGGTATTCTGCAGATCGAAAAAGATAACAAGGTGGAACTGGATGATGAAGGTGTCATCGATGTTATCTCCAAACAGCTCAAGAGCAGAAGGGATTCCTTGCCCGACTATATCAAGAGCGGCAGAGAAGATCTGATCGAAAAACTCAATAAAGAGATCGAAATTTTGTTAAGTTACCTTCCAGAGCAGTTAAGTGAGGATGAAATTCAGAAGATCGTAGAAGAAGCGATTGCACAGATCGGTGCGACGACCATCAAGGAAATGGGCAAAGTCATGGGTATCGTGACAGCCAAGGTAAAAGGTCGCGCGGATATGAAAGTTGTTGGTGGTCTTGTGAAGAAAATGCTCCAAGGCAAGTAATGATCAAAAACAATAGAGCCACAGGCAAAAGCCTGTGGCTCTTTTAATTTGATATTGACTTTCCGCTTTAGGATGCTATAATCTCCTTACAAAGTAGGATCGTAAAATGGGATTCGTCTGAAACGATGACCAACCCAGTAGGAAGAACGTAAAAAAAGGAGGAGGACACCGTATGAAAATGAAAAAATACATGGGCTTGGCAGCTGCTTTGATGGCGGCAGTCATGGTGATGACAGGCTGTGGCGGCACAGGAGAAACGGCAGAAAACACATATCACATCGGCATCGTGCAGCAGAGTGAGCATGGCTCTTTGGATGCGGCGACCAAGGGCTTTATGGATAAGCTGACAGAGCTTTTGGGAGAAGAAAATGTAACCTTTGATTTAAAAAATGCCCAAGGGGAACAGACCAACAGCACCTCCATCGCAACAAAATTTGTTTCTGACGGGGTAGACCTGATCATGGCAAACGGTACAACGGCATTGCAGTCTGCGGCAGTTGCAACGGGAGATATCCCCATCGTCGGTGCTTCTGTATTGGACTATATCACTGCTGGCGTTGTGGATTCCAATGAAGTTCCCGGCAGAAACGTAACCGGTGTTTCCGACTTGGCAGAGACCAACGCACAGGTCGACGTTTTGCTGCAGTTCTGCCAGGAAGATACAAAAGTAGCAGTGGTATACTGCTCCGCAGAGCCAAACTCTGCATATCAGGCAAAGCTGGCGGAGGAACACCTACAGGAGCTGAACAGAAACTATGGTGTATACACAGTGGCAGAATCCAACGATATTCAGGCAGTCATGACAAAGGTAGTCAGCGATTGCGGGGCAGTTTATATTCCTACCGATAATACCTTGGCAAGTAATATGGAAATTGTGAAGAATATTACCCTTCCTGCCGGTGTGCCTTCCTTTGCAGGGGCAGAACCCATGTGCCGGATCGGTGCCCTTGCCACATTGTCCATCAGCTACTATGATCTGGGTGTAAAAGCAGCTGAAATGGCATATGAAATTTTGGTAAATGGTGCAAACCCCGCCGAAATGCCCATCGAATTTTTGTCCGAAGGGATCACACCTAAATATAATGGGGATATGGCGGCAGCACTGAATGTTGAGATTCCTGAAGGCATGGAAGTCTTGGAAACAGTTGAATGATCGAGAAATAGTTTTCAAAAGCGGAGTGAATGCGCCGCTTTTTTTACGCTTTTATGCATTAAATCAAATCAGTAGTTTCTTCGATGTGATTCATCGAAATATTCGATTGGGTGTTGACAACCAAAATGCCGGTGCTATAATTCATTTTTCAATGTATTTTTATATGAACTTTTGTCGGTAAGAGGCAGATACAAAAGAAAAAGGGAGAAGATACAAATGAAAAAAATAAATGGTTCCGTTTGTTCCTGTGAAAATCAATCCATTTAGGAAAGAGGTTTTTTCAATGAACATTATGGCATTACTCAATGCCCTTCCCGGCTCTGTAGCCCAAGGCTGATCTGGGGCGTTATGGCAATCGGCGTTTACATCACATTTAAAATACTAGACTTTGCGGATCTGACCGTAGACGGCAGCATTGCTACAGGCGGCGCTGTAGCCGTTATGACGATGCTCTCTGGTCAAAACGTTGGAGTTGCTCTGGTGGCAGCCACCATTGTAGGCATGCTGTCCGGTCTGGCAACAGGTATATTCCACGTTGCTTTCGGTATCCCTGGTATTTTGGCAGGTATCCTGACCCAGCTGGGACTGTATTCCGTTAATATGCGGATCATGGGCAAATCCAATCAGGCCATCAGCGTAGATAATTACCAGCTGATCCTCAGCCTGAGAGATATCCCCCATGCCATCATCGTTTCTGTTATTTTCTGTGCGGCTGTCATTGTGCTGCTGTACTGGTTTTTCGGCACAGAAATGGACCGTGGCTTCCGCGCCACAGGGAATAACGAAAAAATGGCCCGCGCCCAGGGGATCAATACTAACAATATGAAGGTCATCGGTTTGATGCTGTCCAACGGTCTGGTTGGTCTGGCAGGGGGCTTATATGCCCAGTATCAGGGCAACGCCGACGTAAATATGGGCCGTGGCGCCATCGTGATTGGTTTGGCTGCCGTTATCATCGGCGGTGTTGTTTTTGACAAGCTGTTCCATAATTTTGCCCTGCGTCTGGTAGGCGTTGTGGGCGGTGCTATCCTGTATTTCGTGGTTATCGCGCTGGTGCTGTGGCTGGGTCTGGAAACAACAGATATGAAGCTGATCAGTGCCCTGATCGTTGCCCTGTTTATGGCAGTGCCTTATCTGAAAGGCAAATATTCTGCCACCCATGTAAAGAGAGGAGACGGGAAAAATGCTTGAGCTGAAAAATATCTATAAAACCTTCAACCCCGGTTCTATCAATGAAAAAAGAGCCCTGAACGGTGTCAATCTGACCCTGGAGGAAGGGGGATTTGTGACCATTATCGGCGGGAACGGTGCCGGCAGATCCACTATGCTGAATGCCATTGCGGGCACATGGCCCCTGGATTCCGGTTCTGTTGTGATCGATGGGGATGATATCACAAAGCGGCCCGAACATAAGAGAGCCGTTTATCTGGGCCGTGTGTTCCAGGACCCTATGAACGGCACAGCGGCAGATATGGAAATTGAAGAAAATCTGGCTGTAGCCAAACGCCGCGGGCAGAAGCGCACCCTGAGATGGGGCATCACAAAGAAGGAAAGAGAAGAATATGTGGAACTGCTGAAAATGCTGGATCTGGGCCTAGAGACCCGTTTGCGGGCAAAGGTCGGCCTTCTTTCCGGTGGGCAGAGACAGGCGCTGACACTGCTGATGGCTACATTGAAAAAGCCGAAGCTGCTTCTGCTGGATGAACATACCGCAGCCCTTGACCCAAAAACAGCGGCAAGGTTTTGGAGCTTTCCGATCAAGTTATTGCAGAAAACAACTTGACCGCTTTGATGGTGACCCATAATATGAAAGATGCCATTGCCCGCGGCAATCGCCTGATCATGATGTGGGACGGCAAAATCATTTTGGACATCAAGGGGAAAGAAAAGAAGAATCTGACGGTAGATGACCTGCTGCATCAGTTTACCGTTGCCAGCGGCAAAGAATTTGCGAACGACAGGGCACTTTTGGGCTGAGACCTCTGGAAAATGCCATAAAAAATCAGCAAAAAAATGTATACAAAGAACTTGTGTTTTTTTTGGAAATAATTTCTTGACATTGTCAAGTGAAGTGCTATAATGACTTTAGCGATGCAACGCATACTCGCATGTATGTGAAAAAGCAAAACATCGGAAAACACAAGAAGAAAAGGGAGAGATTCTTATGAAAAAATGGATGAAAATGACAGCCACAATGATGGCTGCAGCAATGGCATTGACAGCCTGCGGCGGTGGCACAGAAGCACCCGCAGATGAAGCTGCAAGCGGCGAAACATATACAATCGGTATCGTGCAGCAGCTGGAGCATCCCGCACTGGACGCAGCAACACAGGGCTTCGAAGATAAGCTGACAGAACTGCTGGGCGAAGGCAATGTAACCTTCGATTATCAGAATGCCCAGGGGGAACAGACAAACTGCACAACCATCGCAACAAAATTCGTTTCCAACAATGTTGACCTGATCATGGCCAATGCTACAACAGCACTGCAGTCCGCAGCGGCAGCAACAGCTGATATCCCTATCGTTGGTACATCCGTAACAGACTATGTAACAGCAGGTGTGGTTGATTCCAACGATGCACCCGGCAAAAATGTAACAGGCGTATCCGACCTGGCTCCTGTAGATCAGCAGATCGCTCTGCTGCTGGAACTGGTTCCCGACGTAACAAAGGTTGGCATTGTTTACTGCTCCGCGGAACCCAACTCCGTATTCCAGTCCAAACTGGCACAGGAAGAACTGGATAAAGCAGACGTAGCATGGACTGAATACACAGCAGCCGATTCCAATGAAGTACAGTCCGTAGTGACAAAAGCTATCAGCGAATGTGACGTGCTGTATGTTCCTACAGATAATACAATGGCAAACAACACAGAAATCATCAAGAATATCGCAGTTCCTGCAGGTATCCCCGTTATCGCCGGTGAAGAAGGCATCTGTGCCGGCTGCGGTCTGGCTACACTGTCCATCAGCTACTATGATCTGGGCGTAAAAGCAGCGGAAATGGCTTACGAAATCCTGGTTAACGGTGCAAACCCCGCTGAAATGCCTATCGAATACGTTTCCGAAGGTATCACAGCAAAATATAATGCTGAAATCGCAGAAGCTCTGGGTATCACAGTTCCCGAAGATATGGTAGCCATTGGCGAATAAAATAATCTTTTTACAAAAGAAAAAGTGCAGATAACAAACAGAATAGCGGAGCATTTTGCTCCGCTATTTTTATCAATTTTTTGAGCACTGAAAGAAACTTGCGTATCTCTGTGGAATGAGATATAATTTTTTTTGGCTTATTTTTGTAGGACATAAGATAAAGATAGGCAGATCACATAAAAAAGAGTTGGAGGGATCTCTTATGAACATTATGGCATTATTGAACGCCCTTCCCGGTTCGGTTGCCCAAGGGTTGATCTGGGGCATCATGGCCATTGGCGTTTACATCACATTTAAAATACTGGACTTTGCGGATCTGACCGTAGACGGCAGCATTGCCACCGGCGGTGCCGTAGCCGTTATGATGATGCTTTCCGGGCAGAATGTCTATGTGGCATTGATCGCAGCCACCATTGCAGGCATGCTGGCAGGTATGGTGACAGGCTTGTTCCACGTTGCTTTGGGCATCCCCGGTATCCTAGCAGGGATTTTGACCCAACTGGGGCTTTATTCCGTCAATATGCGGATCATGGGCAAATCCAATCAGGCCATCAGTGTAGATAATTACGATCTGATTCTCAGCCTGAGAAATATTCCCCATGCCATTCTTGTGGGGGCTATTTTCTGTATTGTTTTGATCGCTGTGCTGTATTGGTTCTTTGGTACAGAAATGGGTCGTGGCTTCCGTGCCACAGGCAACAATGAAAAAATGGCCCGCGCCCAGGGCATCAACACCAATAACATGAAGATTATCGGTCTGATGCTTTCCAACGGTCTGGTGGGTCTGGCAGGGGGCTTATATGCCCAGTATCAGGGCAATGCCGACGTTAATATGGGCCGTGGTGCCATCGTGATTGGTCTGGCAGCCGTTATCATCGGTGGTGTTGTATTCGATAAGGTATTTCATAATTTTGCCCTGCGTCTGGTAGGCGTTGTGGGCGGTGCGATTTTGTATTTCGTTGTTATCGCCGTGGTTTTGTGGCTGGGTCTGGAAACAACGGATATGAAGCTGATCAGTGCCCTGATCGTTGCCCTGTTCTTGGCGGTACCTCATTTGAAAGGGAAATATGCTGCCAGCCATGTAAAGAGAGGAGGCGGGAAGAATGCTTGAACTGAAAAATATCTATAAAACCTTCAATCCCGGCTCTGTCAATGAAAAAAGAGCCTTGAATGGCGTCAACCTGACTTTGGAAGATGGCGATTTCGTTACCATTATCGGCGGGAATGGTGCCGGCAAATCTACTATGCTGAATGCTATTGCGGGCACATGGCCCATCGACAGCGGTTCTGTTATCATCGATGGTGTGGATATCACAAAGCTGCCCGAGCATAAAAGAGCTACATATCTGGGGCGTGTGTTCCAGGACCCTATGAACGGCACAGCGGCGGATATGGAGATTGAAGAAAATCTGGCGGTAGCCAAACGCCGCGGACAGACCCGTACCCTGAGATGGGGCATCACAAAGAAGGAAAGAGAAGAATATGTGGAACTGCTGAAAATGCTGGATCTGGGCCTAGAGACCCGTTTGCGGGCAAAGGTCGGCCTTCTTTCCGGTGGGCAGAGACAGGCGCTGACACTGCTGATGGCTACATTGAAAAAGCCGAAGCTGCTTCTGCTGGATGAACATACCGCAGCCCTTGACCCAAAAACAGCGGCAAGGTTTTGGAGCTTTCCGATCAAGTTATTGCAGAAAACAACTTGACCGCTTTGATGGTGACCCATAATATGAAAGATGCCATTGCCCGCGGCAATCGCCTGATCATGATGTGGGACGGCAAAATCATTTTGGACATCAAGGGGAAAGAAAAGAAGAATCTGACGGTAGATGACCTGCTGCATCAGTTTACCGTTGCCAGCGGCAAAGAATTTGCCAACGACAGAGCGTTGCTGGGCTGATGCCTAAGAAAAAAGCTCAGTTGCTTTGCAGCTTCAAGCTTTTTTCTTGGTACTGTGGGTATAAACACATTCGTTCCATCGGTGCAAGCATCTTGAAACCACCTGTTTTCCTCGGACGATCAAAGCCCGTCCTGCGGATTCCATTCAGGACACCCCGCAGAGGTGTCCCGAACCCTTCCGCAATAATTTGAATGTAACAAAAGCACTCATTTTGATATGAGTGCTTTTTTATTTGCTGAGGGGGACAAAGTCTAGTTTTTCCCCAAAAGGCATAGATTGAATAAATGGTTTTGAGGTGATCGCATGGGATTTCGGAAAAACATGACGGAAGCGTTGGAACTGCCCAAAGAGATCATGCTGAATCTGCCCCTGATCTCCTTTATCGGGCGGGAAGAGGTTTCTATAGAAAACTACAAGGGCATTTTGGAATATGGGGAAGAAACGGTGCGGGTGGGCACCGCTGCCGGTGTCCTGCGGCTGACAGGGCGTGGTCTTTGTTTAAAGCAGCTTTCTGCTGAATGTATGGTGGTGACAGGCAGAGTGGAAAAGCTGGAGTTTTTACAGTAAAAGCGTTGTCCACGAACACAGGAGATGGCTGCTTGCAGATAGATTCCTGTGGACATGAGACAACCTGATGATAAGAGTAAGGCGAAGCCTTATGAATGTCATTGGGGAATATCAGGTTGGCTTTTACAAAGAGGATCGTTGGGGTGAGGATTTTGTTCTTGGCGTTATGGTATTATTTACGTGGATATGTTAGAATAAGGGCGAAGGGCTTTTCTGCCGAACGCTTTATGAATATGGCGGCTTTTCGTGGGGTCTATCTTTGGGATGTGGCTCAGGCAGGGGCAGGCATGACCATGAAAGCGGCAGGCGGAAGTTTGGATATTTTGGAGGCTTGTGCGGAAAAAACAGGCTGTACCATCGAAGTCCTTGGCTGGGGCGGTCTGCCGTATTTTCTGGGGCGGTTTCGCAAGAGACAAGTCTGGGCGGCGGGGCTATTGTTTTTTGCCGCAGGGCTCTATTTGCTTTCCTCCTTTATCTGGACGGTGGAGGTGGAAGGAAATGAACGCCTTGGGGAAGAAGATATCCTTTCCTTTTGTCAGGAACTGGGGCTGAAGCCCGGTGCATGGAGGCGAAACGTGGATACGGAAGATATTACTAACAGGCTTCTGGAAAACTTCTCCGACATCTCTTGGGTCAGTGTTGGCATCCGTGGGACAGATGCTACGGTCAAACTGGCGGAGACCATCGAAAAGGTAGAACTGGTGGATCAGGAGACCCCTTGCGATATGGTTGCTTCTGCCGATGGCGTGATTTTACAGATCACTGCGGAACGGGGAACGCCGCTGGTTATGGCAGGGGATGTGGTGCAAAAGGGCGATATGCTGATTTCTTCTGAACTGCTGATCGGCTTGGAAGGAGAAGAACAGCACACCGAATATACCGGGGCAGAAGGGGCGGTCACAGCCCGTATCTGGCAGCGGCTGACGGAGAAAATGCCCCTGCAGTATGAAGAAGTTCTTTACAGCGGCGTGGAAGAGGAAAACCATAGCCTTATTTTTTCTGAAAAAGAGCTGGATATCATCCATCCCAATGGGAGTGGGGAATGGGAAAAAACGGTGCTGGAGGAAACGCCTTTGGCTTTGGGGGATTTCGAATTGCCCCTGAAATGGAAAAAAGAAATTTGGAAGGCCTGCCAGACGGTGAAAAAAGAACGTACCGTGGAGGAGGCAAAATCCCTTTTGGAAGAAAATTTAAGAAAAAAAGCAGAGAATTTATTGTCTGCACACGGTAAAATAGAACATATAGAAATCAAATTTGAAGAATACGCCGATTGTGTCCGTGCCGAAGCGGAGATCACCATGGCGGAGCGCATAGAAGAAAAACGATTGAGAACACAAGAAAAGGAGCGTGACAATGCCGATGGCATTTGAAAGAACCATGCAGATGGATAACCGCATCATTCTACCTGTTTTCGGGCAGTTCGATGCCAATATCAAAAAAATTGAAAAGGACTGTGAGGTCAGCATCGTCAATCGGGGCGATGATGTGAAAATCTCCGGGGAGGAAAAAAACGTCCATAAGGCTTGGAACGTGATGCAGTCTCTGGCGGCACTGGCAAGAAAGGGCGAGGAGATTACAGAACAGAATCTGGAATATTTTATTTCCTCTGCAGAAGAAGCGGACCTGAAGGAGCTGGAAAAGGTATACGACGACCTGATCTGCATTACTGTCAACGGCAGACCTTTGAAGCCCAAAACCCTGGGGCAGAAGAAATATGTTGACCTGATCAAAAAAAATACCGTTGTTTTCGGCATCGGTCCAGCCGGTACAGGGAAAACTTACCTTGCCATGGCAATGGCCATCACTGCCTTTAAAAACAACGAAGTGAACCGTATCATCCTGACTCGTCCTGCCATTGAAGCAGGGGAAAAGCTGGGCTTCCTGCCCGGGGATCTGCAGCAGAAGGTAGACCCCTATCTGCGCCCCCTGTATGATGCCCTGTATGAAATCATGGGTGCGGAAAATTTTATGAAAAATATGGAGAAGGGGCTTATCGAAGTGGCTCCTTTGGCCTATATGCGTGGGCGTACTCTGGATAATGCCTTTATCGTGCTGGACGAAGCTCAGAATACTACTCCTGAGCAGATGAAGATGTTTTTGACCCGTATCGGTTATGGCTCCAAAGCAGTCATCACCGGGGATGTAACCCAGATCGACCTGACGGAAGGCAAGCGTAGCGGCCTGATGGAAGCAACAAAAATCTTGTCGGGTATCGAAGGCATTGGTCAGATCACATTGACCAATAAGGATGTTGTGCGCCATCCTCTGGTGCAGAAGATCATTCTTGCGTATGAAAAGTTTGAGAACAAGAAACGAGGCGATCAGGATGGCAAGAAAGAAAGACGCTTCCCCAAATAACTCAAAGAAACATACCCATCAGGGAATCATGTATGCCATTGCCATTCTCCTGACCCTTTTTTGCATCGGCACAGGTTCCTATGTACAGGAAATGGATACGGTGCAGGTGGGCTCTGTGGCGGAAAAACGCTATGTTGCCGAAGCAGATGCCGTGGATGAAGTGGCAACAAAAAAATTGAAGGACGCAGCGGCAGATAGCGTTGCGCCTATTTATAAACAGGATTCCGCAGTGGAAGAGGAAAGCCGCAAAAAGGTTGATGAATTGTTTCAGGATTTGAGCAGCATCCTTTCTTCTTTGAAAGAAGAGGAAAGCTTTTATGAAAAGGCAAAGGAAGCCCCCTGGAAGCTGCCTGTGGTGCTGACGGAAAAACAGCTGAATGCCTATGCCGGGCTGGATGCCGATAACCGCATTTTGTTTGCGGAGGATTGCGTGGCAGTCATGAATCAGGTCTATGGGGAAGGCATCACGGCTGATGCTTTGGAAAACGGCAGAGCCAAGGCCAATGAAGCCTTTGGGACTACTGGGTGGAATCGTGCCTTGAAGGAAATGGCAAGTGGGATTTTTGCGGCGGCACTGGAACCGAACCTTCTGCCCGATGAAGCAGCCATGGAGGCGGCAAGGGAAGAAAAACGGGAAGAAGTGGAAGATGTGATGATCCGCAAAAATCAGAAGATCGTGGACGAAGGGGAGATCATCACCCAGGATATTTACGACAGATTGGTCAGTCTACATCTGGTGGGCGGTGCCGATTATACCGACAGTGCCTTGCCCCTTCTGGGCAGTATGCTGATGGTGACACTGCTGTTCATTGCCCTGTATCTCTTTTTTGCATGGGGAAAGGGGGTTATGGTGATGAAGCAGAATGAAATGAAGATGTTGTTCAGCGTCTATGTCATCATGGTGATTTTGCTGCGGCTGATGTCGGGCATTCCTTATTTTACCTTGATCCCCTTGGGGCTTTTTGCTATGCTTTCCAGCCTTTTAGTGGGCAGACGGGTGGCATTGGTCATGAACTCTTTATTTTGTATCATCGGCTGTTTCATTTTCAATGGCGATGTACAGTTTTTGATGTATTCCCTGTTGGTGGGCACTTTAGGTGCTTTGCTGATCCAAAAAACAGAAAAGCGCCAAATGATCGTTCCCATCGCCGTAGCCATGGGCGCAGTCAGCTTCTTTGCTATGCTGGGTGTCGGTCTGTTCTTCGAGGACGGCTATTCCCAGGGATTGCTGCTGAAATGCATCTTTGGTGCAGCCATAGGTTTGGTTTCCGTCACCATCGCCGTGGGCAGCCTGCCCTTTTGGGAGGCGACCTTTGAGGCCAATACACCTCTGCGCCTGCTGGAGCTGACGAATCCCAATAATGAGCTTTTGCGCCGCCTGATGCTGGAAGCACCGGGCACCTATCACCATAGCCTGATCGTTGCCAATCTGGCGGAAACGGCGGCCTATGCCATTGGTGCCAATACGGCTCTGGCAAGGGCTGGTGCCTATTATCATGATATCGGCAAGCTGAAAAATCCCCAGTTTTTTGCGGAAAACCAGACGGGCTATAACCCCCACGACGACCTTGCACCGGAAAGCAGCGCCAAGATCATTACCCAGCATCCGAAAAACGGCGTGGAAATGGGGCTGGAATATAATCTGCCCCGTATCGTTTTAGATGTCATTCGGGAACACCATGGGACAAGCCTGGTGAAGTTTTTCTATTTCAAGGCACTGAAGGCCTATGGCACAGAAAATGTAAAGGAATCCGATTATCGCTATCAGGGGACAGTCCCTACTTCCCGGGAATCTGCCGTTGTTATGCTGGCGGATACGGTGGAAGCGGCGGTACGCTCCATGCTGGGCAGCGGTAAGACCCTGGAAGAAGCGGAAGGCGTCATCAAAACCCTGATCAAGGATAAATTGGATGATGGACAGCTGGACTACAGCAGTCTTGCCATCCATGAATTGGAGATCATCCGCAAGGCATTTATCGAAGTGTTCCACGGTATGTATCATGAGCGGGTGGCATACCCCAAACAGGAAGAAATTGAAGCGGCGGCGAAAAAAGAACAGTCTGCCGAAGCAAAAAGAGAGGAAGAAAACAGTGAATCTACTGATCGATAACAGAACAGATGCTGCCCTTTCCCCGGAGCTGGAAGAAGCCATCGGCAAAGCGGCGGCAGAAGCATTGAAATATGAGAAATTTGATGAAAACTGCGAAATCAGCGTTTCCATCGTGGATAACGAGGAAATTCGCCAGATCAATAAGCAGTTTCGCAATATTGACAGAGCCACAGATGTTCTCAGCTTTCCCATGCTGACTTTCGAGGAAGGGGAGGAAGCAGAGGTCAACGAAAATGAAGAGATCATTCTGGGGGATATCATCATTTCCCTAGAGAGGGCAAAGGAACAGGCGGAGGAATACGGTCATTCCCTGAAACGGGAAATTGCCTTCCTGACTGCCCATAGTATGCTCCATCTCTTGGGCTACGACCACATGGAGCCGGAGGAGGAAGCGGAGATGTTCCGCAGACAGAAGGAAATTTTGCTGCAGGCGGGCTTCCCCAGAGAATAAAACCGCCCTTGCATAGAAAAAACTTTTCGAGCACCCGACGAACAAGAGACAGAGAAATCGCCCTTGCGCAGAAAAACTTTTTCTCATTAGGAAAAGCTTTGCTTTTAAATCTTCGAAAAAGCATTTTCTGCCGGGCAATATCGGTTTTATGATGCGCTTGATAAGGAGGTATACTTCTATGACAGATAGAGAATTGGTAAACATTGCAAAAGAGGCCATGGAGAACGCCTATGTGCCCTATTCCCGTTTCAAGGTGGGGGCGGCGCTTTTGGCGAAGGATGGTACCGTATTCAAGGGCTGCAACATCGAAAACGCATCCTATGGTGCCACCAACTGCGCCGAGCGGACAGCCATTTTTAAAGCTGTTTCCGAAGGATACAGAGAATTTGAGAAGATCGCCATTGTTGCCAGCAGTGGGGAGTATGCTTCTCCCTGCGGCATTTGCCGACAGGTTTTGTTTGAATTTATGCCCGATGGCAAAGTCATTCTGGACAGCGAGGAAAAGGGTATGGTAGCATTTTCCGTAAAAGAGTTGTTGCCCTTCGGATTTCGTGGGGAGGATATCAAGTAAAGGAATTGGAAAAGCAAGGTGGAAGAAATATGGCAGAAAAAAGCTGGGAAATTTTAGAGGGTGCTTGCCATTCCTGCAAAAAATGCAGGCTTTGGGAAATGCGTACCAATGTTGTCATCGGCAAAGGCAACCCCCATGCGGATATTTTGTTCATCGGGGAGGGACCTGGTCAGCAGGAGGATTTGCAGGGCATACCCTTCGTAGGCCCTGCGGGACAATTATTGGATAAAATGCTGGCAAGTGTGGGCTTATCCCTAGAGGATGCCTATATTGCCAATGTGGTGAAATGCCGTCCGCCCGGTAACCGTGACCCCCATGATGATGAAAAGGAAGCCTGCCTGAATTATCTTAGGTATCAGCTGATGCTCATCCAGCCGAAAATCATCGTTTGTTTGGGGCGTATCGCTGCCACCACCATTATCGACCCCGAATTCAAAATCACCCGTCAGAGAGGGCAGTGGTTGGAACGAAAGGGCTATCATATCATGGCGACCTACCATCCCTCTGCATTGCTCAGGGATGAAACGAAAAAACGTCCCGCATGGGAGGATATGCAGTCCATCCGTGCCAAATGGGACGAATTAAAGGAAAAATAGGATACATAATATTTTTTAGGAGGAAAGAAACATGAACGGCATCGAAGCATTGAAAGCAAAATTTGCAGACATTGAACTGAAACCCAACGCAAGAACCATGGAGGAAGTGGAACAGTATATCATTGACAAATGGGGTGCATTCCGTGTAAAGATCACAGAAACAGAATTGCTTGCCCACTACAAAGCTGCTTGCGAATTCGCAGCAATGATGGGGCGTGATGCAACAAATATGCAGGATGATATCAGAAGATATCGTCTGCCCAATACAAACAAGATCCATGTGGTTCTGGGCATGCATTCTGAATATATGACAGCGGAAAACGGCATGAAATATTATCAGGCATTGTGTCTCATCAAAGGCCTGACCCAGGAAGATATCGATACAAAGAACGAAAGATGGCTGCAGTATATGCTGCTGCTGGATATGGCAAAGGACTGGGAAGAAAAAGACCAGATCTTCCTGGCGGAACAGAAAGCTATGCTGAAAGAAAGAGGGGTAGAGACAGAATGAAAAAATTTCACTCTGGTTTCGTTTCCCTCGTTGGCAGACCCAATGTGGGCAAATCTACACTGATGAACTGCTTGATCGGGGAAAAAATCGCCATTACCTCCCATAAACCCCAGACCACAAGAAATAAGATCACATCCATCCTGACAAAGGAGGATTTCCAGTGCGTATTCCTGGATACCCCCGGTATCCATAAGCCCAAGTCCAAGCTAGGGGAATATATGGTGCGCTCTGCGGAAACAACCTTCAACGAAGTGGATTTGGTTTTGATGCTCATTGAGCCTACCACAGAGATTCAGGCTATGGATCAGTATGTGCTGGAACGGCTGAAAAATGTAAAAACACCTGTTGTATTGGTTATCAATAAAATTGACACCGTGGAACGGGATACTCTGCTGGAGGTTATTTCCATATATAATAAGCTGTATGATTTTGCAGATGTAGTGCCTATTTCTGCCATGAAGGACAGAAACACGGGGGAACTTTTGGAAGTCATTAAAAAATATCTGCCGGAAGGCCCCCAGTATTTCCCCGGGGATATGGTGACAGACCAGCCGGAACGGCAGATCGCGGCGGAGATCATTCGGGAAAAGGCGTTGTATCTTCTGCAGGATGAAGTGCCTCATGGCATTGCTGTGGAGATCATGTCCATGAAGAAACGCCCCGATCAGGATATGGTAGACGTACAGGCGACGATCTACTGCGAGCGGGATTCCCATAAGGGTATTATTATCGGCAAGCAGGGCAGTATGCTGAAGCGGATTGGGTCTACTGCCAGATATGACATGCAGCGGTTGCTGGGTTCGCCCATTTATTTACAGCTTTGGGTGAAGGTGAAGAAGGATTGGCGTGACAGCGATTTCCTGTTGAAGAACTTCGGCTACGACAAAAAGAACATTTGATTTTGTGAGGCGCTGCCTCACACTCCGCCAAGGGAGTCACTCCCTTGGAACCCGATACCGCAGAACCATGTACATGGTTCTGCAAATGGGGGTACAGGGAAATTATTTCCCTGTCAGGGTCTGGGACAGCGTCCCAGGGTTTTGGTAGTATTTTTACAGTATGGCTAGGACGGTTTTTTCACATCCTATCTCCAGGAAAGGGGATGGATTGGTATGATCGAACAGGAACGGGTATATTGGCAGCGGTTTTTGCAGACAGGGCAGGTGGAGGACTATCTGCGCTATCGCAAATATTTGGCAGAACAGGCGGAAAACCCCCGCCGCCGGATAGAAGAAACATCCAGATATAAGAGATTTTATTGAGATTGATACGAGGACGGCTATGGGAACAGAAAAGCTGCGGGGCATTGTCATAGGGGAACAGGTAAAAGGCGAAAGCAACAAGCAGATCGTCCTGCTGGCGAAGGGCTTTGGGCGTGTCATCCTTTCTGCCCGTGGGGCGCGTAATGCCAAAAGCAAGCTTTTGGCGGCGACGCAGCTGTTCTGCTATGCCGATTTTGTTGTTTATGAGGGTAAGGGCTTCTATTCCATCACACAGGCAGAGTTGCTGAACAGCTTTTACGGCCTGCGGACGGATATTGATAAA
The DNA here is from genome assembly GCA_937901125.1 of uncultured Clostridia bacterium. GTDB lineage: Bacteria > Bacillota > Clostridia > Lachnospirales > Anaerotignaceae > Anaerotignum_A. Next base: position 20,201 of record CALCGT010000015.1, read on the forward strand.
TTTTCCGAAGCCATGTATTTGGCGGAGCTGGCAGATCACAGCTGTCCTGCAGGCATGGAGCAGGATGAGGTGCTGGAGTTGTTGTATTATGCCTTTCTCGTCATGGATAAGGGTACTTTGCCGCCAAAGCTGATCTCCCGCATTTTTGAATTGAAATTATTGCAGATTTCCGGGCTTTTTGCACCGGAAGAGTGTAATATCTGCGGGAAAAGCGAGGGCGAGCTCTATTTTGACGGCAGAATAGGGGCGTTTTACTGCCCGGAGCATCGGACACAGAACAGCATTTTGGTTTATGATGCGGTGCGGAAGGCCTTTGCCTATGTTTTAGAGAAGGAAGGACGGGCGGTTTTTGGTTTCAACCTTTCCCATGAAGCCTTGGAGCAGATGACTGTCATCCTGCGAAATTACATGGATGTACATATGGATCTGCGGCTGAAAACTCGCGATTTTTTTGCATAGCGGCTGAAATTTTGTTCATATTTTGTGGAAATCTGTGCGCCGCAGAAGGAAAATGTGCGGAAAATCGTGCAAGATTTCCCCTTGACTTTGGTATCAGAAAGCGTTATCATAGGTCTCAACTTCATATAACCTGCGTTGAAGAAGAGGAGTATCTGCGGAGGATTTTCAGAGAGCCAGCGGTCGGTGTGAGGTGGCAGTCGGAATCAGAGAAGGGCACTTTGGAGCAGGATTCACAAGAGAGGGCCGGTGCAATCAGTATCGGTCAACGAGGGTGGAACCGCGGAAGAACTTTAGAGCTTTCGTCCCTTGCTTTTACGGCAAGGGATGAAGGCTTTTCTTTTTTGAAAAACTCATTTCTTGAACCGTTAAAAATCCCTTGAAATCAAACGTCGTTTGATTTCTTATAAAAGTTTTTGGTTTTGCTTTTTTCAAAAAGCGGATGGGTTTGGGCAGCGCCCAAGGTTTTGATAAGGAGGAAAAATTATGGCAGTAGAATCTATGGAAAAAATCGTAGCATTGGCAAAAAACAGAGGCTTTGTATACCCTGGCTCCGAAATTTACGGTGGTCTAGCAAATACATGGGATTACGGCCCTCTGGGTGTGGAAATGAAAAACAACATGAAAAAAGCATGGTGGAAAAAATTCATCCAGGAAAATCCCATGAACGTTGGTGTTGACTGCGCCATCCTGATGAATCCTCAGACATGGGTAGCATCCGGTCATGTTGGCGGTTTCAGCGACCCTCTGATGGACTGTAAAGAATGTAAGGAACGTTTCCGTGCAGACAAGCTGATCGAAGATCACATGAAAGCCCACGATATGCCGGAAGTGGTTGTAGATGGTTGGAGCAACGAAGAAATGAAAAAATTCGTGGATGACAATCAGGTTGCATGCCCTTCCTGCGGCGCCCATAACTTCACAGATATCCGTCAGTTCAACCTGATGTTCAAAACTTTCCAGGGTGTTACAGAGGATGCGAAAAACGTGGTTTATCTGCGTCCCGAAACAGCACAGGGTATCTTCGTAAACTTCAAAAACGTACAGAGAACATCCAGAAAGAAATTGCCCTTCGGTATTGGTCAGATCGGTAAATCCTTCCGTAATGAAATCACACCCGGTAACTTCACTTTCCGTACCAGAGAATTTGAACAGATGGAACTGGAATTTTTCTGTGAACCCGGCACTGACCTGGAATGGCTGGATTACTGGAGAAAATACTGCAAAGACTTCCTGTTGCACCTGAACATGACAGAAGAACATATCAGACTGAGAGACCACTCTCCTGAAGAACTGTCCCACTACAGCAAGGGCACAACTGATATTGAATACAAATTCCCCTTCGGCTGGGGTGAACTGTGGGGCATCGCAGACAGAACAGATTATGACCTGACATGCCACCAGAACACAAGCGGTCAGGATATGACATACTTCGATCAGGAAAAGAACGAAAAATATGTTCCTTACTGCATTGAACCTTCCGTTGGTGCTGACCGTGTGACGCTGGCGTTCCTGTGTGATGCTTATGATGAAGAAGAAGTGGGCGAAGGTGATGTAAGAACAGTAATGCATTTCCATCCCGCACTGGCACCTATCAAAGCGGCTGTACTGCCCCTGAGCAAAAAGCTGAATGCACAGGCACAGGAAGTATACGCAATGATCGCAAAAGAATTCAACTGCGATTACGATGATGCCGGTTCCATCGGTAAACGTTACAGAAGACAGGACGAAGTGGGGACTCCTTTCTGTATCACATATGACTTTGATTCCGTAGAAGACCAGTGTGTAACAGTCCGTGACAGAGACACAATGGAACAGGTAAGAATGCCTATCGCTGATCTGGTATCCTATCTGAAAGAAAAAATGGAATTTTAAGACCGTGGGACGCTGTCCCACACCCTGCGAGGAGGCACCGCCCCCTCGACCCGGGTACGCCACAAAACTAACGTTTTGTGGAAAAATAAAATGATTTGCGTAAAAAGGCTTGGGATTGATCCCAAGTCTTTTTTGCGCCGCAGGCAAATAAGGGTGCAGGGAAATTATTTCCCTGCCAGGGTTCGGGACAGAGTCCCAAAGATGTGCTATAATGAATACCGAGGTGAATGATATGAAAAGATTTGAAGGCTTTTTGCCTGAAACCATAGATTTCCTTTGGGAACTGCGGATGAACAACAGCAAGGAATGGATGGATCAGAACCGGGACCGCTACAAAGCTGTGCTGAAAGACCCCTTTGACAGATTAGCGGCAGATTTGTTGGAGCTGAGTCCTCTGTTCTGCGGGGAAAAGATGAATTGCTCCGTTTCCCGCATCAACCGTGATATCCGCTATAGTAAGGATAAAAGCCCTTATCGCTCCTGTCGCTGGGTGGTGCTGTATGATGAAAAGCTCCGGGGGACGGAATGGAAGCTGCGCCCCACCTTCTATTTCGAATTGCAGCCGGAAGGTTTCATCCATGGGCTGGGGATGTGGTGTGCAAAACCTGCTTTCCTGACGGCATATCGCAAAAAGATCGAAAGCAACCCTGCGGCTTTCCTGCGAATCGCCAAAAAGGTGGAAAAAGACCCCTTGTTCCGACTGGAAGGGGAGGACTATAAGAAAATCAAAAACGAAACCCTCGACCCTCTGGCCCAAAGCTGGTATCAGAAAAAGGATATCGTCATCTGCACCAGAAACGGCATGGAGGATATCATCTTTACCCCTGAACTGCCCCAATATCTGGCGGAGGAATGGAGCAGACTGAAAGGGCTGTATGCATTTCTGGAAGAGATCGAAGCGGAATAAAAAAGACCCCCCTGTTCTGAAAAGAGCAGGGGAATTGTTTTTATGTTATTCTTTGGAAAAAGAGGGGGGAGGATTTTTATGAATAGAACAGAGGAATGGAATGATTTTTTAGATGCCTTATATTTTCGAGCTATGCAATCCTTTGAAGCATCAAAGCTGTATGAATATCAGAAAGAACGGCAGGTACAGAGGAATTCGTTAATGGACAATATCCTTGTGCCATCGGATAGAGTGGTCTTTGAAGAGGTTTCCCTAGAGATGTGGGAAGACGCTGAGTATCGGATACGTTTTTATTTCAGCAGGGTTTTGAAGATTGCATACTTCTTTTAAAATCACTGGGGATACTTGTTTGATTTTCAGACGCATCACACCACTTTTCTCTATGCTGCTTCCGGCATTGTGGGGAAGGGATATCTAAGGGAAACAATGTTTCCCTTAGACCGTTAGAGGGTTCGGGAACCATACGGAAGGGTTCTATGGCGCCTTGCCCCCTAGGAGCGCAGCGACCATATGGTTTTTTGAAATTTTTTTAAAAAAGTTGGGGAGAGACTGTGGTTCTGCCTAGGACTTCTGGGGCCGAATACTGATATTTACAAACTGGCACGTTGGCTCGAATGAGACCAATTCGAGAACGCCCGAAGCCGATGGACTTCAACGAAAACACAAACAAAAAAGAGTCCTTTCGGACTCTTTCTTTTTTTACCCAAAAGTTTTTGCCAGCGCCTTTACGGCCTTATCCCCGATGATGGTTTCCCCATGCTCCAAGAGATAATATTTTGCCAAGGGCGTAGACACGTGCTTCTGACCGTATTCCTTTAATACCAGTTCCAGTTCTTCAGAGGATTCCTCTGCAGTGTATGTATCCCCCTGCAGGACAAGGAAATACTTATTTTCGTTTTTGTATACAGCGCTTTCCCCCTTGAATGTGCCGTCCAGCCGCAGGCTTACGCTGATGACATCATCCAGTGCGGGGAATGAATAGATGAGGATGTCGGAATTCTGTTCTTCCGCATGCTCCATGGTATCTATGGGTTTCTTCTTCCAGCGGCGTATTTCCTGTGCCTGAGAAAGCAGATTAGCCCCCGTTTTTGCGCTTTTATCTTTGTTGGTTACCTTTGTTACGATGATCATGATGCCATCTGCTCCCGAGGGAACAGCTTCCACCATCAGCGGTGTGTTTTCGGAAATGAAATCCGATTCATCCAAGGCCTGCTCCATGATATCCCGGAACAGCTTCTGGGTCTTTTCGGATGGTGTGATGAGATCCTCCAGCTGAATATCTCTTTCCATCAGGTCATCTTTTGTCAGTGTCAGCTTCAGCTGATTTTCACTGATTCTTTCTATTTTCATGGTATCACTCCCTTATGCTTTCACAAGGAAACGGTCAGTTTTATCACTATACAATCTTCTGGATTTATAGTATAGTATATGCAATTGGCGAGGAGATGTAAAGAGGAGAAACTCGCCAAAGTTTTTAAAATTTTGTAAATAAATCAAGGAAACGGAGGAGGATAAAGTGAAAAAATCACGTTTGATTCTCATTATTTTGACGCTGCTCATCTGGGCGGGGATGTTTTATTATTATCTGCCTGCTTTAAATATCCATTCGCAGGAAAGCTGGATGTTTTTCGTTGTGGCTATCGCCATTGGGCTGGTGCTGAATTTCTGGCCCATCTTTAAGGTGCTGTTTCTGGTGAGAAATGGCGACCCTGTGGAGAGGGGCGAAAGATGGAAAACAGCGAAACGCCTGCTGACGGTTCCTGTTGCTCTCTGCATCGTTTATGGCGTAGGCACACTGCTGTCCTCTCCCATTTTGCGGGCATCGGCATATCATCAGCTGTTGGATGTGCAGTCAGGAGATTTTGCCAGCGATATCCATGAGGTGGATTACGACCAGATCCCCATTTTGGACAGGGATTCTGCGGCAAAGCTGGCGGAACGGGAAATGGGCAGTATGGTAGATATGGTTTCTCAGTATGAAGTCAGCCCTTATTTTAACCAGATCAATTATCAGAATAAGCCGGTTCGTGTGACACCCCTGCAGTATGGCGATATCATCAAATGGTTCACCAACCGCAGCACAGGCATCCCTGCTTATATCAGCATCGATATGACTACCCAGGATGTAGACCTGATCAAGTTGGAAGAGGGCATCAAGATATCCCCTTTCGAGCATTTTGGCAGAAACCTGAACCGCTACATCCGTTTCCGTTATCCCACAGCTATGATCCATTCTTATAATTTTGAGATCAATGACGACGGCGTGCCCTATTGGGTATGCGCTGTGGAAGATAAGACCATCGGTCTCTTCGGGGGTACGGATATCAAAGGCGCTATCATCATCAATGCCGCCACCGGCGAACATCAGTATTATGACGTAGCAGATGTACCCACATGGGTCGATAAGGTATATGATTCCGCTCTGCTGGTAGAGCAGTATGATTATTATGGTACTTTGAAGAACGGCTTTATCAACAGCATCTTCGGGCAGAGGGGCTGTCTCAAATCTACGGAGGGTTATAATTATATTGCACTGGACGATGACGTTTGGGTATACACCGGCGTTACCTCCATCGGTGGGGATGAATCCAACGTTGGCTTTGTCCTGATGAATTCCCGTACCAAGGAAACCAAATATTATCAGATCTCCGGTGCCAAGGAAATTTCCGCCATGTCCTCTGCGGAGGGGCAGGTGCAGCATTTGAATTATGTGGCAACCTTCCCCATCTTGCTGAATATTGCCGATGAACCCACCTATTTCCTTTCTCTGAAGGATAATGCGGGTCTAGTAAAGAAATACGCTATGGTCAATATTCAGAAATATCAGATCGTAGCCATTGGGGATACCGTTGCGGAATGCGAAAAGGTTTACCGCAATCTGATGGTAGGCAGCGGCATCGAAACGGTGGATACCTCCAAAGCCCAGACCATCACCGGCATCATCACCATGATGCAGGATATCGTTTCTGAAGGGAATACCTACTGGTATCTGATGCTGGAAGGCAAGGATACCCTGTTCGAGGCAAAAGCCAAGGATAACCTGGAAATTCTGAAAAAACAGATCGGCAGCAGCGTGACACTGGAATATGTGCCTCAGTCTGCCGATGTGAATGCAGTTCTTTCTGTGAAATAAAAATATAAACCATAAATCAAAGGAGCAAGTCTGCGCAAAATAACCCGCAAAGGCTTGCTCCTTTTTCCTTTCCATAAAAAAGAAGCTTACAAAAGTTTTAATTTCTTTCCCTTTGGTTGACACTTTCGGGATAAAAATGTAGAATATATAAGATAGAATGCAGAAATTGTGTGGATTTGAAACGAAAGAGAAATCTTTAAGATATATTTTGGAGGTAATCACATGAGCGACGAGAAATTTGGTAACACAAACGGCTCCAGAGGCTTGAGCGATACAGACAAAGACTATTACGAAGACCTGTATAACGACCTGCCCAAGGAAGTCGTAGATATCCTGATGCAGACCCACCCCCTGATGGGCAAGAACGACGACACAGAAGCAACAGCATACCGTGCCCGCCGTCCTCAGAGAAGAGAAGATGTGGAAGAAGTCAGAGAAGCAAGAATGCAGCAGGTGAGCAACGAGATCAACCAGGTGAGCAGAGCACCCCAGCAGGAAGGGGAACCCACGCGCTATGTTTCCCGCCGTGCAAGAAATACAGGCATCGTATCCGAAGATCTGGATGGGATGCATACTTCCGTACCTGTTGGGAATACAATGGATCAGGACGACTATGATGATGGCATCCAGTATGTCAGCGTGATCCCTGCTCGCAAAAAATCCAAAATCGTGGAAGAAGTGACCCTGCAGACAACGGCAGCCCCTGCAAAGCGGGGCAGAAAAGCAAAAAAAGAAAAAGAACCCATGCCTTTTGAAGATATGGGCAGAGATGGCAGAGATAACCGTCCCCGCTATGAAGACTTGGATTTTGAAGAAAGAGCAAAACAGGAGCATCTGGACAGCCTTTACGATGATGATTACGATGATGACGATTTTGGCGGCGGTAGAAGCAAGCTGGCCATCATTCTGGGCATTGTTGCTCTGATTCTGATTATTTTCCTGATCTTCCGTACCGTAAGTCTGAACAGCAAACTGGAAGAGGCCCAGAATCAGCTGACACAGACAGAAGAATACAAAGAAAAATATGAAAATATCCAGCTGGAAAAAATGCAGCTGGAAGAAGAACTGAATGGTCTGAAAAACCCTAACGGCACTACAGAAAAGGCTGACGAAGAAGGCGATAATGCAAAGAAGAACGATGAAAGCAGCACCACCACGTCTTCTACCAGCGGCTCTACCACAGAATACACTGTGCAGGATGGTGATACCGCTTGGAAGATTGCACAGAAGTTCTTGGGTAATGGCGCAGAATATCAGAAGATTCTGGATGCCAACGGCTTGAAGGAAAGCGATACTCTGAAACCCGGCAGCAAAATCAAGATTCCCAAATAAGAACAGGAGAATAGCATGAGTGAACTGGAAAAGAAAACTCTTGCGGAATTGAGAAGGATGGCAAAGGAAATGGAGATTCCCTCCATTTCCGGCCTGAAAAAAAGTGAATTGATAGAGAAGATGAAAGAAAAGCAGTCCTCTGCTGTACAAGGAGAACTCCCTGTGAAAGACACACGGGAGGAGTTTTCTGTGCAGCAGGCGACTGCTTGTGGTTTTTCTTCCAAAAAATCCGACGAAAAAACCGAAATTCCGCAGGAACAAACAAAAAAAGAAAAATTGATGGAACATGGAGAAATGGGCGAAGGCATTCTGGAAGTGCTGCCCGAGGGGTATGGCTTCCTGCGGGCGGAGAACTGCTTGCCCGGTGCCAATGACGTTTATGTTTCTCCTGCCCAGATCAGAAGATTCAACCTGAAAACCGGGGACCGGGTGAAGGGCAACGTGCGCCCTGCCCGGGAAGGGGAAAAGGTCGGTGGGCTGATCTATGTGCAGACGGTCAATGGGGATGCACCTTATCTGGCCATCCGCCGTCCCAATTTCGAGGACCTGACCCCTATCTATCCCGAAGAAAAGCTGCGGCTGGAAACGGAGAAAGAAGAGCTTTCCGGGCGCATCATTGACCTGATCGCCCCCATCGGCAAGGGGCAGAGGGGCATGATCGTTGCGCCGCCCAAGGTGGGCAAGACCATCCTTTTGACAAAAATGGCCAATGCCATTACCCGTAATCATAAGGAAGTCCATTTGATCGTACTGCTGATCGATGAACGTCCCGAAGAAGTGACAGATATTCAGCGTTCCATCGAAGGGGAAAATGTTCAGATTGTCTATTCTACCTTCGATGAAGAGCCGGAGCATCATAAAAAGGTGACGGAAATGGTTCTGGAACGGGCAAAGCGCATGGTGGAGCAGGGGAAAGACCTTGTTATCCTGCTGGACAGCATCACCCGTCTGGCCCGTGCCTATAACCTGACGATTCCTCCCAGCGGACGTACCCTTTCCGGCGGTCTGGACCCTGCGGCTCTCTATATGCCCAAGCGGTTCTTTGGCGCAGCCAGAAACATCGAAAACGGTGGCAGCCTGACCATTCTTGCTACGGCTCTGGTGGATACGGGCAGCAAGATGGACGAGGTGGTTTTTGAGGAATTCAAAGGCACCGGGAATATGGAGCTGGTACTGGATAAGCGTATGGCAGAACGGCGGATCTTCCCCGCTGTAGATATCATCAAATCCGGCACAAGAAGGGAAGAAAAGCTGTTTACACCGGAAGAATTGGAATGTAACTATGCCCTGCGCCGTATGGCAGCTGCTTTGAGCCACACCGACATGACGGAAGGCTTTTTCGACCTGATGCGAAAGACAAAAAACAATCAGGAATTCATGGAACGGCTGCCTGTTTGGGAAAAAATGTTGGGCTTCCATGATAAATAAAGGTTTGGCCTGTACAAAATACACATAAATTCCCATACTGCGGATTTGTGAGAGTTTTCTTGTTGCAAAAACGGTGCGATTATGCTAAAATACCCATGTTGTCTTTAAATAACGTAGATTATTGATCAACGAATATGGAAAATGAGGTGAAAAAAATGCGCGAAGGTATCCATCCCGAATACAAACAGGTAACAGTAAGATGCAACTGCGGTAACGAATTCGTAACAGGTTCCACAAAAGACGAAATCAGAGTCGAAGTTTGCTCCAAATGCCACCCCTTCTACACAGGCAGCCAGAAACTGCTTCTGGAAGCTGGCGGTAGAGTTGAAAAATTCAACAAAAAATACGGCAGAAAGTAATGTAAAAAACAAAAGGGCGAAGCGAATGCTTTCGCCCTTTTTTTCGTGGAAAAGACGGTTGCTATTCATACATTATTCAAAATTTTTATCAACAAACTTGTATGATTTATGTTATAATAAATAATTAGCGAAAAGGAGGTTGAGACGTTATGTCTGAATATAAAGAACGCCGCACCAATATCGGCGGTCACGCTCCTATATGCTTTGGGTGTATAGAAAAACCACTAGACATAGAAAACAACCTCCAACCTATCCCTATATATAAGGATTTTTTGGATAAATGTTTTTAAGATGGTTCTCTTTTCCTCTGCGGTTTGCACATTCTTATATAAATCCCATGCGGATTTTATTTTTTTACGCAAAACATCTTCCTTTTCGTTTGCGCGAACAGGAATGGGCGCTTCTTTCAGCTTCGACTCTAGTGCCTTTTTGTTTTTCTCTAAACCTTGGCGAATTTCTCTGTATTCATCTAAGTCAAAAACGCCATTTAGATAAGCATCCTTTGCACGTTTAAGCTCGGTGTTTATCTTTTCGATTTGGCTTTTAGCGGTGCTTTCCGGCTTTGCTGTTTCCGGTTCCTTGCTTACAATCAGGGAAATGGGCGCCCCGACCAGAATTTCTTGAATGTAATTGTCAATGTCATTCTCCAGCTTTGCGGCATCAAACAGTTTTGTGAAACGGCAATCGCCTCTGTATAGGCTGGCATCCCTACAAATGTAGCTGTCAACCTTGTGGCGTTGCCAATCCTGATTCGGCTTAACCCTCATAATGCTACCGCATTCGCCGCAGTAGAGCAGCCCCAGAAGGTGGTGCTTTGCGTAATTATTCCCTCTGTAGGTGTGTGTCCGTGTCATAAGTGCGGATTTTTCTTGCACCCGATGGAACAGAGCAGGTTCCAGAATAGCGGGGAAGTCGGCAGAATATACGGTGCCGTTCCAAAGATTTTCACCGATGTATTTTGAATTTTTCAGGATCTGCTTGACTTGGAATGTCTGCCATCCGCCAACAATGCCCTTGTATGTGGGGATTCGGCTTTCGTTCAGCCATCTGGCAATCTTCATGTGTCCCCAGCCTTCATCATAAAACCTGTAGATTTTGTGGATAACCTCCGCTTGCGATTCATTCACATACACGTTCCCATTCTGGCAGTAGTAGCCGTAAGGCATCTGGCCCATGTGCTTTCCCTTCAATGCACGTTCGTTCATGCCTTTGAATACCTCCGCAGAAAGATTTCGCACATAATATTCAGCCATCAACTCATAAAGCCCCTCCATGAAGAATCCCATGGGGCTATCCTCGATAGGCTCTGTGATAGAAACGACATTCACCTTTGCGACTTGCAGGCTGTTTTTGACGGAGCGGGACAACTCAACCTTGCGAGCGAAACGGTCAAATTTATGGACAAGAATCACATTGATTTTTCCTGAGAATGCGGCGGAAAGCATCTGCTGAAAGGCAGGACGCTTACTGATCTGCCCTGTAATGCCTTCATCTGTGTACTCTTTGAATATTTCAATATCATTTTTCTTGCAATATTCCCGCAAGGCGCGGAGCTGAGCAGGGATAGAATTTTCGCGCTTCGCCTGTTCTTCCGAAGATACTCTAGCGTATAATGCTGCTTTTAACATGATTTCGACCTCCTTTATTTGATTTTGGGTATAGCAAATAAAGCGGTCTTGTGTTATAATCTGCTTGTCTAGGGCGATTATACCACGGTATGACCGCTTATGAATCCTCTTTCCTGTTGGTAGCGGGAAGGGGGATTTTTTTTATTTATTTTTGATAATTTCTGATGAAATCGTCAAATTGTTCTCTTACTTTCCTTTCTGCCGGATGGCGGTTGAACATATTTCTTCGATATAGTTCTTCCATCCGCTCTGCTCTGATTTCCGCTGATCGGCGGCTAACATCGCATAGTTTCATAATTTCTTCAGGTGTATGTATATCTAAAGCCGCAAGGACGGTAGCAGGCATCAAAATGTCTCTAGCAAATACATTCGCTTCTAATTCCTGCATATCCGTCTGGCTGTCATTTTCGTTATTACGGTAGTGTACCTTGCTGATATCGTGGTTCAAGATACCGTGACCCAATTCATGAGCCATGGTGAAGCGACGGCGTGGTCTATTATTGATTTTATCGTTTATAAAAATTTCTTTTTTATCTCCGATGTAAGCAATAAATCCATCTCCCTGCAAAACATCTTCTTTTAAAAATTGGATAAGACCTGATTTAGAATAGGCGTGCATTCGCAAATCAAAATGTTCTGCAATTTTCCACAAATCTACAGGCAGGCTGTTGATGCCGCTGTCGATCAGAGCTTTCCATGCCATATCCCTTGCAATTTTATAGTGTTCGTACATTTACAATAACCTCCTATATGTTGATAGGAATTATTGTAAATTCTTGTAGAACTTAATTCATTAGGAGATTACTGGGAATTAGCCAAGGTCGTGATCTTCTTCGTAATTATCTAAATCCAACTGCTTTGCCCATTCGATAGCATCATCCTTTTTCACTTTATATTTGCCACCGCGGGCAACAAGTTCTATATATTCGTTTTTGCAGCGGGAGTACTCTTTTTCCAGAACGAAATCAACCATTTCTTTACCATGCTCATCGAGAGCGTGGTATCTTTTTGTCATTTGTTTATTGTGATTTTGAATAATAATATCCTCTACGCTAGTAGATGTTGCTTTTAAAGTTTCAAAGCCAGCATCGATGAGGGAAAGTATCGCCTGTGTTTGATTTTTAAATCTTTTTTTGAAACGTAAATCTTCAATTTTCTGAAGTTGTTCTTCAGTCATTGTAATTGTAACTCTAGGTTTAATTGTCGGCATAAATGGCACCTCCTTGTTTTTTTATATTATCATCGGTTCATCACTTATGCAACAACAAGTTCAACTAAAATTGCACAAAAATAGAGCAGAACTTTTGTAAAAAAATATGCTGAACCCCATCTTGACTGTGCGAAGGTTCATGTTTATACTTATCATAAGTTCATCACAAATGTGAGGGGATAATATGAACCAAGAGAAAGGAGTGGTCAAATGACAGAAATGAGAAGAGTGACGATTTCAATTCCAGACGAACTTGATGCTAAAGTGCTGGAATTGAAGAAAGATGACAGATTTGTCAGATGTTCTTATTCGGAAATTGTACGAATGTTGTTAACAGCTGGTCTGGAAGCGGCAGAAGCAAAAGAGGCAAGTTAAAGGAGGTGTCCCCGATGGATCCCAAAAAAGAAAAAGCATTCGACGAAAAAGTCAAACGCTTTGATCGAAATGTAATTGGAGTTTTGCTGAATATGCTGGTAAGCATGGTAACGGCGATTTTCGTTCATATCATGTTAATGCACTAACCAGCGTTCAATCATCAGAAGAACGACGGTAGTAAATGCAGAAACTGTGATGGGGACGAAGATAGACTTGAGAAGAAAGGAACAGATGTTTGTGCAGATAGTCTGGTTGTAATGATAACCAGCATGAGTGAGGCTGTAGTATGTAGCCGTATGTTTATTAAGTAACCCTTGGCTGCGTAAATAATCAAGTGTGGAATATAAAGAATTCCATTTTTTAGATAGGTTTATGACTATGCATTTGGAATTATTTGTTTCCATGACAGTCATCATCAACATGTTATCTGCATCCAACCAGATTTGTCCATCTTCTGCAATCTGAGTTTTTTTGAGGTCGGTTAAGAGTTTGTAGGCTTGAAATGTCAAAAAATCACTCCTTTTCTTTCCAGAATACCACAGGACGGGAGAAAAAGGAAGTAAGAAAAAGGACACAAGTTAAAGGAGGTGATCCAAATGGGCAATAAAAAAAACACTCCAAATGATGGAGTGGAAAGTAAATTCGAGATTATCAAACAATATGCAGATAATGTGATGTACTGCCTAACACTATCGATTTCTCTATCAGCCCTCGATTGGTGTGAATTTTCAATGCAACCATTTTATTCTCAGTTAATGGAATATCTTCGCAGTTTAGGAATTCAAGATAACACAGATATCCTTGATCGGGGGCGAAGTTAAGAGGAAACATCGGCGTTGTAATCAAGGTTTCGTTTTTCCCCTTGATTTTCTTTGGAATTAGTTCGCATGGATATTCATTTCCATTATGGAAAATGGAAACGGTTTGTATTGTTATCGGGCTCGATGAATGGTTCTGAAAAGAAATGAAAAATTGAGCAATTCTTCCAAATGGCTTGGAGTAATCAATGATAGAAACTTCAAGATTTTTCCTGCCGCTGATCCAGCGGCGAAAATAGAGGTATGCAGTGCCAAAGAAGGAAATACAGCCTAAGATGTTGCAGATATTTTGGGTGAATATTTCATTTTTTAGGTATTCGAGAATACTGGGAGAATTAGTAACGGCGGTTGCTGTGTCAATAAGAAAAAACATAAAACAAACTCCTTTCTAGGGAGAGCATAACACGAAAATAGCAAAATGAAAAGTGAGAAGGACGCAAGTTAAAGGAGGGATCTGGATGAAAGAGTATATGACATCATTTGGCGTGCCAATCGTATCCAGAATCGAAGGCGGAGGCACTGTGGAAGAACTGCAGGAATCCATCAGTAAAAAATTATCTGCCATGGATGCCAGCAATTTCCCTTCGCTACAGGATGGAACTGCACTGGAAGCAGCTAGAGAAAATGGAAAGGCATCGTAATGACAGCAGCATGAAGCAAGTGAAGGGCCATCGATACGCCATCTGCAAGCGGTGTCGGCTGTTGTGGAATATTGCAATCACGCAGGACACCAGCAGAGGGTATCTTTGTCCCAGATGAACGAAAGGAGGGGATTCCAATGGACAGACCAGAAAGAACAGCGGACAAGCTGCGGGAAATGGCAGAACTACTCATTCATCCAGGAAAGACGGTGAAGATTGAGAAGTGGAGCATTCAAAAGGACTATACGTTGAAGCTGACAGGGAAAAAGCGGAAAGGAACAGTGATCGCATTATATCCATTTTGCTTTACCGTCTTGATCGGGAACCATGTGGAAAGCTTCAGATACAATGAGCTGTTAGGAAGAGAAGAAATGAGGGTTAGGTTATGACAACAGCGGAAGAACGCAAGGCTAGACGTGAAGAACGACTGATGAAGGAAGCTAAGAGAAGATACATAATCATGTCCATCTGGACGGTGCTGAAATTTGCAGGATCCATTGCAGTTACCGGGGGCAGTTGCCATGTGGCTGGCTGTGGTGATGTGGGATAACGTGGAATGGGCACTGGCCG
>CALCGT010000016.1 GCA_937901125.1 uncultured Clostridia bacterium
CCCTTCCCTGCCAGAGTAGCATTAAATTTTTCCAAAACCCATTTTTTATCATCTGGATGAATTGCTCTTAGCCAGGAATCTAAGGCATTAGGAAAGTCTTCCTCATTCTCATAGCCCAACATATATCTATATCTTTGGCTCCAGAAAATATCGGTCATCTCACCCGCTTCATCAAAATAGAGATACCACAATGCCGAATCGGTTACGTCATTTACCATATTCAGATTTTCCAGAGTCTGCAAATAGTTATCCCTTGTTTTGGAGCTTTCAGTAATGTCAATCATACTGCGCTGAATAATTGCTTCGCCTTTTTCATCAAATAAAAGACGCGCTTTACCAAGGCATAGCAAATCCTTGCCATCTCTACGATGCACATGATATTCAAAATCTACAGAATCGTTCTCATTTTTAAGCGAATTAACAGCTTCGGTAATTTTAGTAATGTCTGCAGCACTTACGGATTTGGCAATGCCAGAAAAGCCTTCGCGCTGAATATGTTCTTTAGAGGAATAGCCTAGAATTTCTAATGCAACATCATTAACAAAGAGTAATTCCTTGCTGTCTCTCTTATATTGAATAATACCACAGGAAACAGCGGACAAATATTGCCTTAATTCCTTTTTTGATTCGTCACGCTCTCTAATAACATCGTAAATATATTCTGCTCCCGTGTTTTCATTAACATACTTTTCAATTTCTGCAAAGGAAGCATAAACTACCTTGGGATTGCCATCTTTGTCAAAATAAGGTGTAAGAGAACATCTCAAAAGATGTGGTTCGCTGTTGTTAAAATGAGCTCTTGCTTCTACTACACAGGATTTACGCAGGTTGCCTAAGAAGGATTTATCGAAAAGGCCTAAAATTTTAGCTTTGTCTTCAGGATATGCATATCTGGAAAGATAGGATTTTGCCATAGAAAAGGACCAGATAGCACCTATAAATTTAGGCACGTAAATGTCATGCATTATCTTAACTTTGGAAGTTGGCAGGTCTATCTCCCACACTGCTCCAAGGAAGCTAGTCATGCTTTCAAAAAGTGCTTCATTGTAGGATGGAGAATGCTTGTCCATGCCATTGCTATACATGATAATCACCTCAGATTATTAAAAACGCAAAATTTACTTAATAGTATATAATTCTATGTAACGCAAAAAGTTTCCTGCTAGAATAATTGTATTCACCTTCCAAATGAATGAAATGTTTGTGAAATGTTATTTACGAAAATGTGAACTTGGAAAATAAAAAGGCTGAAGCGTTTAACTTCAGCCTATAATTGTTAGAACCTAAATCCAATCAAACTCTCAAATTTGTCTTATTTACTTGCATACTTAATAAGATTTTTAAATAAACTCAAGTGCTTTTTGGGGGGGATTTTAGCTATCCTTGAAAGTATATTTTCCTTCACAAGTTAATCTTAAAGATATACACTCACTAATATCGTAGTAATTTTGGTCAATTAATCACGAAGGAGAGATGTCACACATGCCAAGAACAGCAAAAAATATTTACAAAAGAAAGGATGGTCGTTGGGAAGCTCGATATCCTGTCGGAAAGAAAGAAAACGGAAGAACAAGATATGCCTCTATTTATGCCAAGAGTTATACAGAGGCAAAAGAACTATTATTGAAGGCTCAATCAACAACAATTGTACCTCGTAAAAATAAAATAACTTTTTCAGATGTTTTGAATGACTGGATGAAAATAAATTCACTAAACCAAAAGTCAGCAACCAAATTAAAATACGAGTATTTAATTGAGACTCACATCATTCCTGAACTTGGCGGATATCATGTTGGGGAGATTAACGAAGTGATAATAAATGAATTTTTAGGAAAGAAGATGTCCACTGGAAGAAAAGATAGAACCGGGGGATTATCTGGCAGCTATGTTAAATCCATGTTGATCATCATACAATCAGCATTAAATTATGCCGTAGAACAGGAATTATGTCCAAAATTAAAATCACAGATTAACAAACCTACTGTGGATCAGAAGAATATTGCTATATTGAGTCCTCTGGAACTACAAAAATTGGAAAATGGGCTATCGGCAGACTGCTCCCTTGAGAGCTTGGGAATAATGCTTTCACTTTATACAGGATTGAGAATCGGAGAAATATGTGCTTTACGATGGATGGATGTTGATTTAGAAAACAGAATACTCCATATAAGACACACTATATCTAGAGTGAAAAATACGGATTCAACATCTGATTCAAAAACCCGCCTCATCTTAGATACGCCAAAGACAAAATCCTCATTAAGAGAGATCCCTATTACGACTAAGCTGTTTCCACTATTGTCCAATGCCATCACATCTTCTATTTCGGAGTTTGTGATATCTGATCAATCATCTTTTCTTAGTCCACGGACATATGAATATAGATTTCATAAGAAACTTGATGAGCATAATGTCACGCAGATTAATTATCATGCACTACGCCACACATTCGCCACCAGATGTATTGAAAAGGGGATAGATGTTAAAACGCTCAGCGAAATTTTAGGACATTCAAACGTAAGTATTACTTTAAACACATATGTTCATTCATCTATGGAGTTAAAGAGAACACAACTTGAAAAGCTTAATTAAAAATCTATTTTGGTCAAAAAAATGGTCGGATATTCTATATTTCCTGGAATATACCGATCCTTTTATAGGTTTTATCAAGAACATATAGTTCTACGCAAATAAATCATTATATTTTCTATTCCCGGCATTGCTGCAGTTTCATTATCAGCAAAAATCCGGGGCTTTTTTATCCATTCACTTATAGGAATCGGCAGGGTCAAATTAACCTGTCAAAGAAGATTTTCTATTTCTATTAATTTTCCTTCTTCTAATCTCCTATATATAAGGGTTTTATGGGCATTCGTCAAATGCCGGAAACCCTTGATTTTGCTGGGTTTTCTTGTTGTTTATATATAAATTTTTTCTCCGCTCATCCTTCAGAAACTCTTCCCAGTCCTGGTGTTCCGGGCGGAAAGAAGCCATATAGGAGCCGAAAAGAGATTTCGATGAATTTTTTATCCAAATTATCTTGCAAAAGAGGGGGTTTTTCCTTATCATAAATATGGTACTGTACAAAAGCCAGATAAAGTGGGACATCGATCCCGGATAAGTCATGTACAGGCTGGTATGAGAGAAAGAACGAACTTTGGCAGGGGCTGTTCTTTCTCTTTTTTGTAGATACATGGATTACTATACGGGAAGATGCTGTGGAATACAAGAAAAAAGTGTGCCGTTTTTTCAGGCACACTGGTAGAGACAATATTTGGTATTGGAGATTATAATCTGCTGTTTTAGTGCAGGAGACAGGAACTTTTATTCGCCAGACAAGAATCACAGCCTAAAGACAAGGTGTTAATATTTTTTCATATATTGTTAATTACAAATTCCCCAGAATTTTTTCACATTTGTTGCAACGGAAATAAGAGTCTTTGTTATTTCTGATTGTGGAGAACACAGAACGGTTTCTATGCTTCCCTGCTCCATGATTTTTCCCTCACTCATAACGATTAATCTATCACACACCTTCGCAGCCATAGCAATATCATGTGTAACCATCAAAAACCCGAACTCCCCGGTCTTCGAAATCTGTCCAATCAGCTCCACAATGCTTTCTTTGACTTCCTGATCAAGCATAGAAGTAGGTTCATCTAATATCAGTATATCGGGTTCAAGAATCAATGCACGCGCAATGCTGACACGCTGCCGTTCGCCTCCGCTTAGCTGGGAGGGGAGGCGTTTCCCACATACAGCCACATCCAAATGAACATCCGAAAGAGCTTTCGCTACTTCCCTCTCGCACTCCTTGTAAGAACGTTTTTGCTTCGTAAAAATCAGAGGCTCTGCAACACTTTGATAGATGGTCATAGAAGGATTCAGCGAAGCATATGGATCTTGTGCAACAACTCCCAACTTCCCTTTTACTGAAATTGTTCCATCATCCTGTTTCAATAATCCCACGATCATCTTTAATATAGTCGTTTTTCCGCATCCACTTGTACCAATGATACCAAGGGATTCTCCTTTTTGCAGACTAAGAGAAACATCATCAACTGCCTGAATGAGACTGTCTTTTCGTTTGTTCCTGCCAATAAAACTTTTTTTAACATTCAAGAGTTTTACATAGCCTTCCATAACTGTATCCTTTCCTAATTAATGCTTATCTGTCTGTCGCAAAAACTATCTGCCAGTATCTTGTCATGGCTGATAAATAAAATACTGATATCTTCTTTTTTCTTAAGTTCCAGAATCGTCCCCAACACTTCTGCCTGTATTAGTAAATCAAGCCCCGTAGTCGCTTCATCCAGAATAAGCACCTTGGGGTGAAAAATGATCGCCATTGCAATTGCTGCACGCTGCTTCATCCCACCACTCAGCTCGTGCGGATAAGAATAAAACACATCTTCATTAAGGCATACCATGGATAAAAGCTCAAAAATCCGCTGTTTTTTTTCTTCTTTGCGACCTTTCCCCTCATACACATCCAACATTTCCATCATTGTTTCTCCAATGGTAAAAAGAGGGTTAAATCCTGACATTGATGCCTGGGGAACGAGTGCAATCTGTCTCCAGTTCCACTTTTTCTCTTTCAAATCAATCCCCTGATATTGTAATGTTTCACCTTCAAAGCAGATCTCTCCGGCAGCAACTGCGTTATAATCCTCCAGCATTTCCGTTAATGCCCAGACGATCGTACTCTTTCCGGCTCCTGATTTTCCACTGATGCAAAGTATCTCGCTCTGATATAATGAAAAACTCAGATTATGAATCACAGGTTCTTCTGCATCTTTATATCGTATCGTTAATTTATTTACATTTAATATAGGTTCTTTCATTTAGTGCTCCAGTCTGCGATCCATTTTTCCTTCTGTACCATATGAAATCATCGTTAAGGCACAGGAAATCAATATAATACAAATTCCCGGCGGCAGAATCCACCATACCCACGCATCGGTAAGGAGTGCATTTTTTGCCTGTGCATAATAAATAATCGTCCCCCAACTCTTTACTACAGGACTTCCTAATCCCAGAAAGCTTAAAGAAGATTCTGACAAAATTCCCGCCCTTACACAAGCAGATGCTCGATACATAAGAAATGGTAATAATTCCTTTAACACGTGTCTGGTAAGAATATAAAAATCACCAGCGCCCATTGCCCGAATGGTCTGTATATATTCTTTATTTTTGATACTGAGAATCTGTGAACGAACGATCCTTGCTGTACCAAACCATGACATCACACCCAAAATCACGGATGTAGTAATCGGTCCCGGCTTTGTAAACGCACTTAAAATAATGACCGTTGGTAAAAACGGAATCGTCATAAAAAATGCCGTAATCTTCATCAGAAACCGGTCAGTCCTGCCGCCATACCACCCTGAGACCATACCAACAGCACTTCCAATTACAATGGAAATAGCAGCAGACCAAAAGCCAATTGCGAGTGATGTCCTTGTCCCGTACACAAGCTCACTGAAAATGTCCTGACCAATATCGTTTGTACCCAAAAAATGTTCTGCCGATGGTTTTAAGTAAGTCGCTGCCATATCTGTATATGGATCATAAGGTGCCAGCCATGGAGCAAAAACAGCAATAGCTGTCATAATTACTAAAATCCCCCAACCAATGGTTGCTATTTTTTTATTCATATTCCTGCACCTCCAGTCTCGGGTCTATTCTGTCATATAGAACATCCGACAAAAAGAGAGCTACAATCGTTAGCAACGAAGCCAATAAAAAGGTATACTGAATTAGTGGATAATCCCTCGCTTTTACGGCTTCCTGCATTAAGGTTCCAAGTCCCGGATAAGTAAAAACTGTTTCAATCAAAACAGAGCCGCTTAACAGATACCCCACATCCATCATAAACAGAGTAAAGACAGGCACTAAGGTATTTCTCATAACATACCAAATCGTAATACGTTTGTTCGGAACACCACGCATTTTTGCAAGTTTTACATAATCCTCACTCAATATTTGAAGTACACTGTGTCTGGAAGTAGTAAAAAAGCTCATAAGAGATGTGACCAGCATCGTTAATAACGGTAATGCCAGATGATGCAGAATATCCAGGAGCTTTCTAATTCCCGTATAGTTTTCCCACATCGAATATGCCCCATAAATCGGAAACCAGCCCAGCTTTACTCCAAAGACCGCCAAAAGTATAACCGCCATCCAAAACGATGGTATTGAATCAAGAATTGTGGTAGAAATAACCAGTGACAAATCTTTTTTCTTTTTTCTTCTAAATGCAGACCATGCTCCTAATGCTGTACCAATCAATGTTGAAAGCAACATATTGGTTCCGGCAAGGAGTAACGTCCATCCGGTTCGGGTAGCAATCAATTCTAAGATCGGCTGCCTTTTAGAGTAAGAATTTCCCCAATTAAGAGTAAACAGATCTCTTAAATAATATAGAAACTGCTTCCATAATGGGTCATTTAAATGATATGCATCCAAAATTCCCATTTTTTGTGCGGCAGTCAAGTCCCCTGGGTTCTCTCCTACTAATGATTTTAAAGGGGAGCCCGGCAACAGACGCGGCAAAAAGAAGTTTATGATAATGATTGCCACTACAAGAATCAGGTAATGGTTAATTCTTTTTTTCGTTTTCATAAAAAGACTCCATTCTGCTGACAACATCAGCATAAACAGGTTTTACAATCCAAAAAGGCTGTTTCACAAGAACAGCCTTTTCGGACAAAAATACAATACTTGCGTATCATTCTACTTTATTACTGCTCGCCTACAAAGGAGAAGATATTTACTACATTCATCCCCTTACCGGCTACCCATCCATCATACATTTCTGTATTGCATGCCTGCATAGTATCTGCATATGCGATTGTAATCAACGGAACTTCTTCTGCAATAACAGTCTGAAGTTCTTTCAGAAGTGATTCCATTTCTTCCATGGTACTTACAGAAGATAATTTTTCATTTACAAGGGTATCAAATTTCTCACTAACATATCCACATACATTATTTGTTCCAGCCGAAAAATCACTGGAACACAAAGAAATCAGATATGTCAAAGAGTTACTGCTTGACCATCCCCATGTAGAAAGGTCATAATCTCTTCCGTTTGCAACTTCAAAGTCTGGCCATATGTAAGCATCTGCAGTATCCATATCCATAGTCATAATCTGAACATCAATACCAATTTCTTTTAACTGTGTTTGAATCAATTCACAAGCACGGCTACGGAGATCATTTCCGGAACAGGTAATGATTTCAAAGGAAAGCGGATTGCCTTCTGCATCAAGTCGAATACCATCTTTCATTTCCGTATATCCAAGTCCTTCTAATAATTCAACAGCTTTCGCCTGGTCATAAACATATTCCAATCCTTCCTGGGAGTAACTAAGGTCACTACGGACAGCACCTCTTGTACCAACAAGTGCATGTCCGCCATACAGTGTTTCACAAATTGTATTCACATCTATTCCGTATGCAAGTGCATTTCTGAAATTCACATTATCAAACGGTGCGCGACCATTATTGATGTTGATAATCATTGGTGCAAATCCCGGATTTGAATATACGGTGATACCATCAACAGCTTCAAATGTTTCTAACATTTCAATTCCGATACTTCCTGTACTTGCAGCGAGTTCCCCCGAAAGAATTCCCTGCTGAATCGCCGTACTGTCACCCATAATTGGCATATTGATATTTTTTACCTTAGGTGTGCCACGGAAGTAATCCTCAACGGCTTCCAGTTTATAGTATTCGCCTGTTTTATATTCCACCAGTTTGTACATACCACTACCGATAGAATCAGTAATGGTTGTAGCATCTTCTACGCCTTCATAAACTGCATCATCAAGTATACGAATATAACAAAAGCCATCTCTCATATAGTTGATATCAGCTTCTTTTAAAACAAATTTTACTGTTTTTTCGTCAATCACTTCGATAGATTCAATTTTGTCACACTGTTTTCTCTGACCAGAAACATTCTGTCCTGAAGGATATTCAAAAGAGAATTTAATATCTTCTGCTGTAACAGGATTTCCGTTGTGGAATTTCTGTCCTTCTTTCAAAGTAAATGTATATTCTTTGAAATCAACAACTTCGTAGTCATCTTCAATCATCCATGGGATGATTTCATCGTTTACATCAGTTGTCATGAGTGTATCATAGATCAGACGATTCGCTGTCAATCCAGTTCCAGATACATAAGTAAATGGTGCAAGTGTATTTTCATCCTTCGTGATTGCAATCGTAAGTGTTTCAACTATCGCATCGTTTTTTTCTTCAGACGCAGTTTCTTCTGTTGAAACTGTTTCATCTGTCGGTGTTATTTCTGGTTCAAAAATATTCCCACATCCTGTGACCATCATTACAGTTATTATCATCACTGCAAACAGCTGTTTAAAATATTTTCGCATTTCCTTTTCCTCTGTTGATTTTTTTACATCAATTGATTTAAAACGAACATCCCATCTCTGCGGTAATTTTCTGAAAGCAGTACGTGGTTATGTCCGGTTGAACCATAAAATAAATGATAGGCCTGATCCATCAGTCGTTTGATAGCCCTGCCACGTTCCAGACGCGTTTGCATCTGGTCAAATCCAGGTATCAGCTGTGCATACTGCTTCTCTTTTTCTGTACCTTCTGCTAATTCTGCAATAAATTCCAGCTGAGATTCCAATACATCCATAGCCTCGCATTTTGCCTGCCATGAAGAAGCAATATCTACCAGGCAGTTTGGATGCTCAGGAGTCATATAGTAAATTGAAAAATGACGATGAGGTTTTAAATCCGGCATTTTGTCGCGAGCATAGTCTCTTCCTGCCAAAGCCATAGACTCCAATAAAAGCGTCATAGCCGGACGTCTTCCCGGGTCAAGATCACCAATGCAATGCTCCGTGTCTTGAGTAATTATAATATCAGGACGAAAACTCCGAATAACCCTGATTACTACCAGTTTTTCTTCTTCAGAGGCTGAAATTGTACCCGTATCCATTCCGAGATATTCGATACTACAATGCAGTTTTTCAGCAGCTTTCTCTAATCCTTCACGCATTCTTGATCCTGCAAAAAGAATGCTTGCGTGTGATACACCGCCAGCCATGGCATTTTTATGCAGTACACCGCCACATTCAACTATTTCCATTCCATATACACCTAATAGCAATATTCGTTTGCCATTTATATTCTCTGCCATCGAATTAACTCCTTTTTGAATTTACTAATCGCTTTGTGTACTCCTCAATTTGCTGAAGATTTTTCATCGCATCACAGGAAAAATCATAGATATCTCTTCCATTTTCATTAAGTACGATCCTATTTTTTTGACGTATAAACAGTTCTATTCCCAATTCATCCTCCAGCGATTTGATCACTTTGCTCACATTCGGTTGTGTTGTATGTAATTCATCAGCGGCTCTACTAAATGACTCCAATTCACAACACTTCACAAAATACTGAAGTTGTTTCGTTTCGACCATACGACCTCCTTTCTTCACAACATAGTTGACTGCAACAACGAATACCCTCTTTATGTATGAATTCTAAGATGATAATTGAATTATTTTTACTTAAATTTTATATCTAATTTTGGATTATTCGCATAACCACTATACTTTCAAGCATTTTGGAGTATAGAAAACCATTCATTTTACCACTAATTTACCACGATTGAATGAGCCTTGATATGACTATAAAATAACACCCAAAAGACATCATTACACCTAAATGGTGTCTTTTTAAAAAGCAGTCAATCCTAAGACTAACTGCTTTGTGTGTATGGATATGGAATTGCTTCTAATCTTGAATAGGTATCCAAATTTCAATAACTGAATTATCTCTATTCCAATGGAAACGGTAATCATATTTTTCAAAGTGCAGGATAATATTTTTTATAGGGGTATATGGTGTATTAGGAATAATTTCCTGATAAATTTTTCTATAAGTTTCATATATTTTCCCCATAGCACCAATATGCTCCACGACCAAATATTTATATGACGGTATTTCTTTATACAGAAAGTTGTCTGGAAGAATAGTTCTCTTGGTATAGAACAGAAATAATAAAGGTTTCCATTTCTTCGTTCCATAAAAGCATATTTTACCCAATTTCCCGATTGTGAAAGATATGATTTCTTCAAACCACTGTTAAATTTTCTCCAAAACTGTGTACTAATCTGAATATTCTTTTTTTGATAATTAGTCAGTTCTACTTCCTGCCCAATAACTGCAAATGCATTTAATTCCTTTATAGAAAAATTCATCATTTTACTTTGTGAGCAGTGATAACGGTATAACTGTACGCATTTACCGTTATAATACAATTATCAATCGTTATATACCAGTTTTTTCCTTTTCTTATGATTTCCGCATTAGAAAGACTAATTCTTTCTTTGCACCATTCAATTACATTTTCTACATTCAAAGACAAATTCTTTTTAATTCTAATAACGCCAAGTTCAGTTGTGTGGAGTCTGTCTAAGTTTTCCAGTAATTCATTTTCCATATTTTGATACCTCATTTTTCAACAAATTTATTTGTATGTTTTATATACCAATTATACTATGCTCATATCAGTATCACAATAAAATTTTATGCACCGATAATCTTGTTGAACAGCTCTAACAGTACATTATTTTGTCACTCCAATCTGAAATTTAGGTAAGAAAAAGCAGACAATCATAAAGACTAACTGCTTTGTGTGTATGGATATGAAATTGTAAAACTAGAAGCTGTTTATTTTTTCTTTTTAGGTTTTGGCGTTGGTAGTTCATCATACATCACATCAAATAAACCTGTCAGAAAATCTTTATTATCCACTTCTTCCACTAATAACATTTCTTTAGCATTTTCGTATGGAATTTCATAGATAACTGTTGGCATATAAGAGATTGCAGACTTTGTTGGTTTTACAAGTAGCCTATCATCATATATACCGCCAACGATTTTTCCACGATAATAGATAATAAATTCTCCCATCATTGCACGATATGTAATTTCTTCTAATTCAAATAACTGCCCTAAAATAAATTCCAAATATTCTTTACTTGATGCCATAATATACCTCAATTTCTAATTTGTCTGTTTCTTCATATCCATATTATAACAGTTCCATATATCCGCCACAACAAAAATCAACATACCCTTGCCATTTTTAAATTTACACAAACTTTGAAACAGTCTCGAAGAAAATTTTTTCGCAGCCTTCTGAAAACAACAGAATTAGTATCCCAAATGTATAAAAAAAGCCCCCTTGTAAAGGATATTTACAAAGGGGCTTTTCGAATTTAGCTTCGAAAGATCAAATCAGCTTATGCTCAGCCCTGATCCTTTTCAGCCATCATTTTTTCCTGACGTTCGATCATTTTTTTGACCATATAACCACCGACGTAGCCGTTCTGGGCAGATGTCAGGTCGCCGTTGTAGCCTTTTTTCAGAGGCACGCCAATTTCATTTGCCACTTCGAATTTGAACTGCTCCATGGCTGCTCTTGCTTCGGGTACGTTGATTCTATTGCTGTTTGTATTATTGTTGCTCATTGTAATAACCTCCTTGAATTTGCTTTGTTTGGTGTTGCAAAGTTAGTATGTCTCGTGGGTGGCGGTTTATGTTAGGAACATACTGCCATGAAAGTTGGCGCTTTTTAGCAGTTTCACGCATATCTTGTACATCGGAAAGCCGTGGGAAATGCCAAATTCGATTGGCATTTTTTGTCGGAACATGATTGACAGAAGGTTTTTTGGGGAATATCATAGATAGGAATGATTTTTTTAGGAGGAAAACCAAATGAACGTACTGAACCACCTTGGTTGTGATAAAGTTTTTTATTATTTTGAAACAATCTGTGATATTCCCCACGGCAGCTTCCACGAAAAAACTCTGAGCGACTATATCGTTTCCTTTGCGAATGAAAGAGGTCTCTACTGCCGTCAGGATAAAAGAAACAATGTGCTCATTAAAAAGCCCGGGACAGCAGGCTATGAAGATTCTCCTGCCCTGATCATCCAGGGCCATATCGATATGGTCTGCGATAAGAATGTAGGGACAGAGCATGATTTCCTGACAGAACCCCTGAAGCTGTATATCGATGGGGATTACATCAAAGCGCGTGGGACCACTTTGGGGGCGGATAATGGTATTGCTGCAGCTTATATGCTGGCATTGCTGGATGCCCAGGATATCGATCATCCTCCCATTGAATGTGTATTTACAGTAGAGGAAGAGATCGGCATGGGCGGTGCCACAGATTTTGATGCTTTCGATTTGGAAGGCAAACGTTTCCTGAATATGGATACAGAGGAAGAAGGCCATCTAATGGTAAGCTGCTGCGGCGGCCGCAGAATGCGTGTCTATCTGCCTTTGGAAAGAGAAGCGAAACAGGCGAATGCAAAGACTTTTCTCATTCGTATTGGAGGTCTGAAAGGCGGTCACTCCGGTGCGGATATTCACCTGCAGAGGGCCAGTGCAAATGTTCTGCTGGGCAGACTTCTGCTGGAACTGCGGGAAAAGATGGACTATGCTCTGGTGAGAGCCGATGGCGGCAACATGGATAATGCCATCTGCCGGGAAGCTGAAGCAATCATTTGTATCGACTCTGCCAAGGAAGTCGAAGGGGCTGTCCTGGTGGCGGAACTGGAGAAAGTTTTCCAGGATGAATATAAAGACCGTGAAAGCGATATAATGATGACGATGGAGGCAGTAGGAGAAGAAATCACAGAGGTTCTGACAGCGGAAACAAGAGATAATATCATTGCGATGCTGCAGCTGCTGCCCTATGGCGTGCAGACCATGGATGCCAATATGGAAGGTCTGGTGGAAAGCTCTAGTAACATCGGTATCCTGAAAACAAATGAAGATCATATTTACATCGATAATGCGGTGCGAGGTTCTGTGGAGACCAGAAAAGATGCTATCTGCAAGAAGATCGAAGTTCTCGGGGAACTGTGTGGTGCCAAAGTAGTTGGTGTCAACGATTATCCTGGCTGGCAGTTCAATCCTGATTCCGAACTGCTGCGTATTTTTAAAGATGCCTGGGTGGAAAAATTCGGCGTGGAGCCGAAGGTCGTTGCCATCCATGCAGGGCTGGAATGTGGTTTGTTTGCCCAGAAGATCCCCGGGCTGGATCTGATTTCTCTGGGGCCTGATATGCACGATGTGCATACCCCCGATGAACGACTTTCCATTTCTTCTACGATCCGTGTTTGGGACTATTTGAAATTGGTGCTGAAAAAACTGAAATAATTGAAATGATTTTGAAAGAGGGCAGAGGATGCGGCTTCCGTGGAATAAAAAATACATGGAAATAGGCTTTCATGTCATCGTCACCGTTTTGATTCTGGTGGGGATGTGCGGCCTGCTGTTTTGGCTGCCTGATGCGAAAAATGTCATATATCGGACGGCGGGGAGTTTCCTCGCCGTTTTTGCACCTGTTTTTTGGGCTCTATTCTTTACGCTGCTCTTAGATCCAATGACAGCCTTCTGGCAAAGCTTCTATGAAAAACGTTGTTCTTTGCGGCATCGCAGCCGTATCCATAACCGAAAGGCTGGGACAGCACTATCTTATCTTTCTGTGGGGCTGTTTTTATTTTTAGCAGGCGGTATTGCAGCCAAAAAGATCGGCAATGCAGACCTGCAGGGAACCGTAGAGCAGATCAGCGGATATATTCGACAGGCAGGGGATCTCCTTGTTTTGCTGAATTTGAAGCTGGCGGAAG
This sequence comes from uncultured Clostridia bacterium, assembly GCA_937901125.1. GTDB lineage: Bacteria > Bacillota > Clostridia > Lachnospirales > Anaerotignaceae > Anaerotignum_A. The sequence continues at coordinate 13,698 of CALCGT010000016.1, forward strand.
TGGGCATCCTGCAAAATGTGGAGGGATTCCTTTCCGCATGGACGGAGCAGGTGATCGCATGGATGGAATCGAAGATCCTCAGTTTAGCCGGCATCCTGCCGAATATCGGCGGCAGTTTGCTGGATATCGCCATTGGCGCAGCAGCAGCCTTTTATTTTTTGATGGAAAAGGAAAAGATCTTAAACATCTGCAGTGAGATTTTTTCTGTGCTTCTGGGGAAACGGATGACGGGTACGATGAAAAATATCTTCTACGAAATATATTCCGTTTTTTCCGGTTATCTGAGCGGGCAGATGCTGGATGCCATTATCATGGCGATTTTGTTTTCTGCTGCTTTCCTCATCGTTGGTCTGCCCCATGGCATTTTACTGGGGCTGATTTCCGGTTTTTCCAATCTGATTCCCTATTTTGGTGCATTCATGGCATTTCTGTTAGCAGTGTTTGCGGGGCTTTTGAGTGGTACTCCTGCCAAAGCTGTCTATGCTTCCATCCTGATTTTGCTTCTTCAGCAGGTGGACAGTATTTTTATCGTGCCGAAAGCTGTGGGGAAAAAAGTGGAGATGCACCCGGTTTTGGTGCTGCTTTCTCTGGCGATCTTTGGGCGGATGTTTGGCTTTTGGGGATTGTTTTTTGCCGTTCCTCTGGGGGCGCTTTTCAAAAATTTCCTACTTTGGCTGTATGAAAAGAAAAAATTACGCCAAAAGGCCTAGATTGTAAAGGAATCTGTGAAAAAACAGCTTTTTTTTATGACTGTTTTGTTGTATAATCATATATGTATGGTTGCAGGTTACCCATTAGGGTCAGATATAGAAAGGCGGTTGAAATATGAAAGGTTTTGTGAGTGAAATCAGAGGCGATCTTGCGATCGTGAAGATCCATAGAAAAGAGGCTTGCGGCGAATGCAGAGCATGCCTTTCTGGTATGACAGAAAAAGAAATGGATATCGAGGCAAAAAATCTTTGCGATGCAGAAGAAGGCGATTGGGTCGAACTGGAACTGCAGGAAAATGCGTTTTTCAACGCAGTAATGATCATGTATGGTTTGCCCTTTGTTGCGTTTATTGCAGGGGTTGTAGTGGGTTACTTTGGTGTGCCTAAGGTGCTGCCTATGATTTCTCCTGTTTTGTCCAGCTTGGTACTGGGGGTATTAGGCATTTTCCTGACCATGCTGTGGATCAAAAGCCAGAATCCCCGTTGGGAAAGCGGAAAATATCGCCCTCTGGCAACGAAAATCGTGGAAGAAGACGAAGCAGAAGCCTGTGGTATATAAGAATGTTTTGAGAAGTCTCAAATCTGAAAAGGTTTGAGACTTTTTCACGTTTGTCCGTTTTTTTCATAGAATAGGGAAAAAGGGGGTGAAGTCAATGCTGAAAGCACGAATACAGACTCTTTGTGACAGCGGGGATAATTGTTCCCAGATCATTTTGCGGGCAGCTGCAGAGGAATATGGGTTTTCCTTGCCCGAAGAACTGCTGTCGGCTTGCAAGGGGATCAATGGGGGCTTTGGCATCAATGGTATGTGCAGTGCTTTGGTGGCTGCAGTGATGGTGCTGGGCCTTTTATGCGATGCGGAAGATCTCAAACTGAAACGTATCCTGTTCCTGCTGCAGGCTCAGGAAAAATTTGGTGGTTTGGATTGTTGCAGGCTTTCGGCATTAGGGGCGGACTGCAGCGGGGTTTTGGGGGAGATCGCAGACATTTTGCAGGAAGTGCTGGAAGGATAAAAAGATGCTTGAAATGGCGCATCCTTAGAAGAAAACTCGTATATTTCGGAGATCCGTTTTCTTCTAAGGAGTGCCGCTGGCAGTTCCCCTTAAGAAAGCAATGCATTTTGAAACAATGTTTTCTTAAGGAGAGCCTGCTGATCATGCATCTATTTTTGTGTCATTGATTTGAGGTAAAAGGGTAGTTGATGCAGTGGTTTGCCTGTTTCGCAGGGTTTCGTTTTCTTTGCGCAGAGCAGCCAGTTCGGCTTCCATCTTTTCTACCTGTGCCTTCCAACGGGCATTGACAGCAGCCACTTCATCGCTTCGCTGTGCCAGCAGGGCAGAAAGCTCTTCCATTTGTTTTTTGTGGGCATCCTGAAGGGCCGTGTAAGCCTTTGAATAGTCTGGCTGAGGAATAGGCCGTTTTTGCTCTGTGTTTGGCTTAGGAAGGGGAGAGGGGGTAAAAACGGCAGGCAGGAATCCATGCCTTGCATTGCCGTAACATTCTGCTGCATTTAGGGAGTCATCCTGCGCGCCTAATAGCTCGCCTTTCAGGCAGTAACCGGGAAATTTTTCCATATATCGTTCCACAGGGCCGAAGGAGGCACCTCCGTTTTCCGAAACACAGCGCATGGGCTGTCCGTTGGCTGTCCACATGAGGATAACTTTTCCATTTTCCAAAAAAGCCAGACAGTTGTCACAGTTTGTATCTTCCCAGAGGACACGGGGCGTGCTGATGGCAGAAGTGCGCTTATACTGATAGACCACCTGGGTACGGAACATCCCCCGAACGATATAGAGCATATGGATCTTTTCGTTGTCATTGACAATAGAAACATCCGTATAGGGGGAGGGCGTCTGGATGAGGGGTGTTACGCTGCCCATTGTATAGGGAGTCAGAAGCATTTCTCTGGCGCTCAATACATTTCTTCCGGTGCGGTAATACAAAATGATGTGTTCCCTGCTGAGTCGGCGGGCAAGAAAAGGCGTTTTCTGCATGGGCATGAAGCGGTCGATCTGGTAAGGCTTTTCCCATTGCCCATTCCGAAAAGAGGTATAGACCAGAGAGTCTACATTGGTGGATTCGGTAGGCAGATGATAGATGATATGGAAGGCATCTTCGGAAGGCAAAAGGAAAAACTTTGTGTGATCCGTGTTTTGCGTGCCCCTCATCATGGGGCGATGCTCCCATTTGGAAAAATCCGATGAGGATGCCAGATAAAGCTGTCCCTCTCCGCCGGAATAGAGGAGATAGACCACATCCTCATATTGGCAGAGGGAAAAGATAGGTGCCACCCGCTCGGCGATCTTCTGGGGCACTGTCCAGCCGTCATGGGAAAAGCTGCGGCAAAAAATGTTGCCTTGCTCGTAATAAAAGAGATAGAAATATCCCTTTTTTGTTTTCAGATATTTGACATGGGGATTCTGCATGGTGACGCTCCCTTTTGTTTTTTCATAATAGTTTATGCAGGAAGGGAGCAAGATTTGTATTTTTCTTAAAATTAAACTATATTTTCATAAAATTAAAATCAAAAAATAGATTGATTTTAATAATATTAAATGCTATATTAATAATATGAAAGAAAGGGGATGAGCGAATGAAACAGAAAAATTTGCCTGCTTGGATATTGGGGATGGAGGAGGAAGAACTGTCCTTTATCAAAAAATTCATACTGGCATCGGGTTCCTTGAAGGAGGTCGCTTCGATCTATGGGGTGACATACCCTACGGTGCGCCTGCGGCTGGACAGGCTCATCCAGAAGATCAAGCTGAATGAGCAAATGGCAGAGGAGCCTTTCATTGCTATGGTGAAACAACTTGCAATTGATGAGAAAATGGATTTTGAAACAGCAAAGCTGCTGATTACAGTTTATAAAAAAGAAAAGGAAACAAAGTGACTTAAGAGGAATTGTAACAAAGGAGGAATTTCAATGGAAGCATTTCATCATTTTCATTTCGGTATGGCTGGCATGAGTATTTTGCTGTGGGGAATGATTATTTTTTATATTGCCTTCCTTATCGGTTCGTGCTATCTGCAGGTGCGATTGTCCAAAGCTGAAGAATGGTGGAAAGGATTGATTTTGCCTGTCATTGCACTGTTATTTCATTCCTTTGGGAATGCGCTGGTGGTGGTTTTGTTGGTGATTTATGGTGTGAATCGTTATAAGATCAAAAAAAATAAGGATGAGATGGAACAAATGAAAATTCAAGATCTGTAAAAAGGGGGAAGGACGATGGCGTTTTCGGATGGGAGGATTATTTTTGTATTATGTTTTTTTCTGGCTGTGTTGGTAGGCATCTGCGTATTGGAGTGGTTTTTGGCAAAGCGGGAACAATGGTGGCTGGGCCTACTGCTGCCAGTACTCTTTTTCCTGCTGGGGACTATCCCTGTGTTGAACCTGATAGCAGGGCCTTCGGTGGGGCAGGTTCTGATTATCTTTGTGATTGGAAATATGCCTACATGGATATTGCTGCTGATCTATGTTGCAGGCCGACAAAAGCTGAGAAAGAATCGGGAATTGGAAGAAATGAAGATCAAAGATCTATAAAAAATATCCCTCTACTTTTTGTTAGAGGGATATTTTTGTATTTTAAGCGAAAATATTTTAATTCTTCGCCTTGGATTCGCAGTAAATGCAGCGATATTCGCCTTTTTCCCGATCTGTCAGCTTGAAGATATGGGGGATTTCCTGCTCTACAGAGGTGATACAACGGGGATTTTTGCACTGGATGATATTTGTCAGTCGTTCTGGCAGCTGGGGGTGGATTTTTTCCACGCATAAGCTGTCTTTGATGACATTGATGGTGACATTGGGGTCGATATAACCCAGAATGTCCAAATCCAGATCCAGTTCCGTATCGATTTTAATGATATCCTTTTTGCCCATTTTCTGACTGGGGGCGTTTTTAATGAGGGCGATGGAACAATCCATGTGATCCAGGTTCAGGAAATGATATAGTTCCATGCCTTTTCCGGCGCGGATATGGTCGATGACAACGCCGTTATTGATAGAATCAATTTTCATTTTATTCCACCTCCAGTAATTTCAGGATCAGAGCCATACGGATATATTTCCCATTGGATACCTGCTTGAAGTAGCAGGCTCTGGGGTCATCATCCACAGCAACGGAAATTTCGTTTACACGAGGCAGAGGATGTAAGATAGAAAGGTCGCTTTTCGCTGTTTCCAGCTTATCTGGTGTGAGAATGTAGCTGTCTTTCAGGCGGATATAGTCAGCTTCATTAAAGAAGCGTTCCCGCTGTACTCTTGTCATATACAGGATATCCAGCGTGGGCATGGCTTCCTCCAGACTGCGTGTTTCTGTATATGGGATACCTTCCTTTTCCAGTTCCTGAATGATATATTCCGGTACTTTTAGCTCGTCGGGAGAAATCATGACGAACTGTACCCCTTCGTAGCGGCTCAAAGCGTGAACCAGGGAGTGAACGGTTCTGCCGAATTTCAGGTCGCCGCAGAGTCCTACGGTCAGATGATCGAATCTGCCTTTTTCTCTCTGGATGGTCAAAAGGTCAGCCAGTGTTTGCGTAGGGTGGTTGTGACCGCCGTCACCAGCATTGATGATGGGCACGGGAGAACGCATGGAAGCGATCATGGGCGCGCCTTCTTTGGGATGGCGCATGGCGATGATATCCGCGTAGCAGCCTACCACACGCACCGTATCGGAAACACTTTCGCCCTTGGAGGCGGAGCTGTTGCTTGCGCCGGAGAACCCAATCGCACTGCCGCCAAGCTCCAGCATTGCTGCTTCAAAGCTCAGGCGGGTACGGGTAGAGGGTTCGAAAAACAGGGTCGCCAGTTTTTTTCGTTTGCATTTTTCGGCGTATTTATCAGGATTTGCGATGATGTCATTGGCTGTAGCGATCAGTTCATCGATCTCTTCTACAGTCAGATCAACGATATCGATGAGACTTCTCATAGATTACATCTCCCTCCAGTTTTCATCATTGGGGTTGCTGCGGAATTTCATCAAGCGGGCGATATCAGCTTCTTTGATGTAGCCTTCTTTTGCAGCAACTTCCGCAACGGTATCGAAATTGGAGAGACTCGCGTTCTTTATATTTGCTTCTGCCAGTCTGTCCAGACCCTTCTGCAGGCCATATGTGAAGATGCTTACCACACCCAGAACATCAGCGCCTGCTTCACGCAGAACATTGACTACTTCGATGCAGCTGCCGGCTGTGGAGATCAGGTCTTCCACAACGACTACTTTCTGACCTTTTTCCAGTTTGCCTTCGATCTGGTTATTTCTGCCGTGGTCCTTTGCGCCGGAGCGAACATACCCCATGGGCAGGTCCAGCAGATGTGCTGTGATAGCAGCATGAGCGATACCGGCTGTAGATGTACCCATCAGAACTTCTGCATCGGGGTATTCTTTTTTGATGGTTTCCGCCAGAGCATTTTCTACATGGTTTCTAACTTCTACGGATGTCAGAGTCAGTCTGTTGTCGCAGTAAATGGGGCTTTTGATGCCGCTTGCCCATGTGAAGGGTTCTTCGGGGCGCAGGAAAACTGCACCGATGGACAGCAGGTCTTTTGCGATCTGTTCTTTGATATTCATTATGCTTCTCCTCCTAAAAATTCTTGGATACATCTGTGATATGCGGCTACAGGGTCGGGAGCCTGTGTGATGGGTCTGCCGACAACGATATAATCGGAACCTAGTTCTCTTGCCTTTGCAGGTGTTGTAACTCGCACCTGATCGCCAACTTCGCCGTCAGCAAAACGAACACCGGGTGTTACTGTCAGGAATGTGTCGCCGCAAACCTCTTTTACTTTGCCTGCTTCCAGAGGGGAGCAAACAACGCCGTCCAGACCGGAATCCTTTGCACATTTCGCATAGTGCATAACAACTTCATCCAGGGGGTGGTCGATCAGCAGGTCTGCTTTCATTCTTTCTTCACTGGTGGAGGTCAGCTGTGTTACAGCGATCAGCAGGGGGCGTGTGCCGTCGGGTCTTGTCAGGCCTTCCAGTGCTGCTTCCATCATAGCCTTTGTGCCGGCTGCGTGCAGGTTGCAGATATCCACATCCAGTGCGGACAGTACGGACATGGCTTTCTTTACGGTGTTTGGGATGTCGTGAAGCTTCAGGTCTAAGAAGATCTTATGACCTCTTTCCTTGATTTCCTTTATGATGGCAGGACCTTCTGCATAGAAAAGTTCCATGCCTACTTTCAGGAAAGGCTTTCTTTCTTCATTTTTAAAGTTGTCCAAAAATGCCATCAGGTCTGCCTTGCTGTTAAAATCGCAGGCGATGATTACGTCTTTACTCATTTACGGGCACCTCCAATGATATCGTTCAAGTCTTTGATGTTATATTTTTCCATGACGCGGGGCAGGTCTTCGATGATTTCCTTGCAGATGAAGGGGTTCACCAAATTTGCTGCGCCGATTTCAACGGCGGTTGCCCCTGCCAGCATCATTTCGATCACGTCTTCCGCAGAGGAAACACCGCCCATACCGATGACGGGGATGTTTACGGCTTCTGCTACCTGATATACCATGCGGACTGCCACAGGGAAAATGGCACTGCCGGAGAACCCTCCCATTTTATTGGCAATCACGGGTTTCTTTGTTTTCAGGTCGATCCGCATGCCCATCATGGTATTGATGAGGGCGATACCGTCTGCACCGGCTTCTTCGCAGGCTTTTGCGATGGAAACGATGTCTGTTACGTTAGGAGTCAGTTTGATATATACAGGCTTTGTTGTCACAGCCTTGACTGCTTTTGTGACTGCTGCCGCTGCCGCGGGGTCTGTGCCGAAGCTCATGCCGCCGTGGTGTACGTTGGGGCAGGATACGTTTACTTCCAGAATACCAACCTGAGGCTCTTTGCCCAGCAATGCACAGGTATAAGCATATTCTTCGATGGAGAAGCCGCTGACATTGGCAATGACAGGCTTATGGAAGCATTTTGCCAGCTTAGGCAGTTCTTCGGAAATGACTTTTTCCACACCGGGGTTCTGCAGACCAACGGAGTTGATCATACCTGCGGGACATTCTGCGATGCGAGGGGTAGGATTGCCGAAGCGGGGTTCCTTTGTGGTACCCTTGAAGGAGAAAGAACCCAGAATATTGATGTCATACAGATCCGCAAATTCATAGCCGTAGCCAAAGGTACCGCTGGCGGGGATGACAGGGTTATCCAGCGTGATGCCGCTGAGGGTCACTTTTGTGTTTACCATATGATTTCCTCCTTCACCAGTACAGGGCCGTCTTTACAGATACGCTTGTTGCCATATTTTGTCTGGCAGGAGCAGCCCATACATGCGCCAAAGCCGCAGCCCATGCGTTCTTCGAAGCTCAGCTGACCGCTGGTTGTGGTCACATCGGAAAGGGCTTTCAGCATAGGTTCGGGGCCGCAGGTGTAGAAGTAAGTATAGTCGGGGATGGTCTTTACCACATCGGTGACAAAGCCTTTGATACCCACGCTGCCATCTGCTGTGGCAATGTGTACTTCTGCACCCAGTTTTTCAAATTCTTCTGCATAGAAGATTTCATCTTTTGTGTTGAAACCGAGAATTACGATGGGGCGCTTGCCTTCCGCGATCAGGTTTTTCGCCAGACGGTACATGGGAGGCACGCCAACGCCGCCGCCGATCAAGAGAGGCTTGTCGCCGCTGACGGAGGTATCATAGCCGTTGCCCAGACCTGTCAAAACGTCCAGCTTATGGGGGGATTTCATTTTGCTCATAGCTTCTGTGCCTTTGCCCACGACCTTGTAAAGAATGGTTAGTGTATTTTCATCATAATCGCAGATGGAAATAGGGCGACGCAAGAAAAAGCCCTTCAGCTGGATATTGACAAACTGACCGGCAGCGGTGATGGCGGAGGTATCCCCCGCCAAAACCATTTTGCATACGCTTTCGGTCAGTTTTTCATTGCTTTGGATCGTAAAAATAGACTGTTTCAAGAGGAAACCTCCTTATCATGCATTGATTGTAGAGATACCCAGTGTTGTTTCTTCCAAAACATCCAGCAGAACTCGTACAGTATCCAGTGCTGTGAACACGGATACGTTGTTTTCTACAGCACACTGACGGATTTCCTGACCATCGCTGCTGCTGTGCATGGAGTTCAGGTCTCTTGTGTTGATGACATAGCTTACATAGCCCTGACGGATGGAATCGAAGATTTCTTCGCTGCCGTCGGACAGTTTTTTCTTGGTACGGGTACGGATACCATGTTCTTTCAGGAAGTCTGCCGTGCCCTTTGTTGCTTCGATATTGAAGCCCAGTTCATAGAAACGACGGATCAGGGGCAGTGCTTCTTCTTTATCTTTATCAGCGATGGTTGCCAGTACAGTACCATAGTTCAGAATATTCATGCCGGAAGCCTGCAGTGCTTTATACAGTGCGCGGTTCAGCTTGTTGTCGTAACCGATGGCTTCGCCGGTGGATTTCATCTCGGGGGACAGGTAAGTGTCCATGCCGTGCAGTTTGGAGAAGGAGAATGCGGGTACTTTTACATACCATCTCTTCTTTTCATCGGGATACAGACCAAAGATGCCCTGTTCTTTCAGGCTCTTGCCCAAGATGACCAGTGTTGCGATATCTGCCAGAGAGTAGCCTGTTGCCTTGGACAGGAAGGGTACTGTTCTGGAGGAACGAGGGTTTACTTCGATGACATATACATCATCTTTTTCATCAACGATGAACTGAATGTTGAACAGACCGATGATGCCGATGCCCAGACCCAGTTTCTTTGTGTATTCCAGAATCTTGCCTTTTGCTTTATTGGATACGCTGAAAGTAGGGTATACGGAGATGGAGTCGCCGGAGTGTACGCCTGTTCTTTCTACATGTTCCATGATACCGGGTACGAATACGTCGATACCGTCGCAAACAGCGTCAACTTCCAGTTCTTTCCCCTGGATATACTTATCTACCAGTACGGGCTGATCTTCATTGATGGCTACTGCACTCTTCAGGTAGGTGCGCAGCTGTTCTTCGTCAGCAACGATCTGCATTGCTCGGCCGCCCAGAACGTAGGAAGGACGAACCAGTACGGGGTATCCGATTTCTTCCGCTGCTTTTACACCGGCTTCGATGTTTGTAACAGCGTGACCCTTAGGCTGAGGGATGTGCAGTTCCTGCATGATATGTTCGAAAGCATCTCTGTTTTCTGCTTTTTCGATGGCGGCAACGTCTGTACCAATGATCTTTACGCCGCGTTCCATCAGAGGTTCTGCTAGGTTGATGGCTGTCTGACCGCCTAGGGAAGCGATGATGCCCAAGGGCTGTTCCAGTTCTACCACGTTCATAACGTCTTCTACTGTCAGAGGTTCGAAGTACAGTTTGTCACTGGTTGTATAGTCTGTGGAAACGGTTTCGGGGTTGTTGTTGATGATGATGGATTCGTAGCCGAATTCTTTGATGGTTGTAACAGCGTGTACAGTGGAATAGTCGAATTCTACACCCTGACCGATACGGATAGGACCGGAACCCAAAACGATGATCTTCTTCTTATCGCTCAGTCTGGAGTCGTTTTCCTTTTCGTATGTGGAGTAGAAGTAGGGGATATAGCCGCCGCAGCCGCTGGTTTCGATCATTTTGTAAACGGGGAACAGACCCATTTCTTTTCTCAGATCGTATACTGCAACTTCGTTCCAGCCCCACAGCTTCGCGATGAATTTATCGGAGAAGCCCATTTTCTTTGCTGTTGTCAGGATATCTTTGTTGCCGATATTTTCAGCCAGTGCTTTTTCGTAATCTACGATCTTCTGGAAGGATTCCAGGAAATATTTTGTGATCTTTGTTGCGTCGAAGATCGCATCCAGAGAAACACCGTTTCTGATCAGCTGGGCGATGGCGTAGATGCGGTCGTCGGGGCTGGTTGCGATGTATGCCAGCATATCTTCGTTGGACATATCATCGAATTTGGGCATATGCAGGTGGCAAACACCGATTTCCAGAGAACGGATGGATTTCAGCATACATTCTTCCAGTGTGCGGCCGATGCCCATAACTTCACCGGTTGCTTTCATCTGGGTAGATAGTGTGTTTGCTGCTGTTGCGAATTTGTCGAAGGGGAAACGAGGCATTTTTGCTACGATATAGTCCAGAGCGGGTTCGTAGTTTGCTGTTGTTTCACCCAGTTTGATCTCATCCAGAGTCATACCTACAGCAATCTTTGCTGTTACTCTGGCGATGGGGTAACCACTTGCTTTGGATGCCAGAGCGGAAGAACGGGATACACGGGGGTTTACTTCGATCAGGTAGTAATCGGAGGAGTTGGGGTCCAGTGCAAACTGTACGTTGCAGCCGCCTTCGATCTTCAGTTCTTTGATGATTTTCAGGGCGGAATCGCGCAGCATGTTAAAGTCGTGATCGTTCAGTGTCAGGATAGGAGCAACAACGATGGAGTCACCGGTGTGCACACCAACGGGGTCGATATTTTCCATACCGCAGATGGTGATAGCACGGTCTGTACCGTCACGCATTACTTCGAATTCGATTTCTTTATAGCCTTTTACGCTCTTTTCAACCAGTACCTGATGTACGGGGGAAAGCTTCAGGGCATTTTTCATAATTTCAACCAGTTCTGCTTCGTCGTTTGCAAAACCGCCGCCTGTACCACCCAGTGTGAATGCGGGACGCAGAACAACGGGATAGCCGATTTTATTTGCAGCTGTGATTGCTTCTTCTACAGAATATGTGATCTGAGAGGGGATAACGGGTTCGCCGATGGACTGGCACATTTCTTTGAACAGTTCACGGTCTTCGGCTCTTTCGATACTGTCGATGTTTGTCCCAAGCAGTTCTACCTGACATTCTTTCAGGATACCTTTTTTCGCCAGCTGCATTGCCAAGTTCAGACCTGTCTGTCCGCCGATACCGGGCACGATCGCATCTGGTCTTTCATAACGCAGGATCTTCGCGATGTATTCCAGTGTCAGGGGCTCCATGTACACTTTATCTGCGATGGTTGTATCTGTCATGATGGTAGCAGGGTTGGAGTTTACCAGTACTACTTCATAACCTTCTTCTTTCAGGGCCAGGCAAGCCTGTGTACCTGCATAGTCGAATTCGGCTGCCTGACCGATAACGATGGGGCCGGAGCCGATGATCAGGATCTTTTTTAAGTCAGTTCTCTTTGGCATAATTGTTTTCCTCCTTGTAGTAAGTAAATACGTGAATTTGATTTAGTTACATATCTGAGTACGGAGAGAGATGGGATCTGTCAAGATCACTTTACCTGCCATACGATATTGCCTTTATACATTGTCATTTTGCAGGAACCATATACTCTTTTCCCTGCGAAAGGTGTTGCACGGCCCATCGTCAGGAAAGTTTCAGGATCAATGGTAGATTCCTTTTCCAGATCATATACCGTCAGGCTGGCAGGCTGCCTAACTTTCAGGGCTGTGCCTACGCCGAAACGGTTTCTGGGGTTTGTATGCATCAGATCGATGAGTTTATTTAAGGTAAGGACACCTTTTTTTACCAGTTCTGTATAAAGAACGGGGAAAGCTGTTTCCAGACCGACTACACCCATCATACTTTTTGCCAGCCCTCTGCTCTTTTCTTCAGCGGAGTGGGGGGCATGGTCTGTAGCGATCATGTCTACCGTGCCATCCAGAATACCGGCGATGAGAGCTTGTCTGTCTGCCTCGCCACGGATGGGAGGGTTCATTTTAAAACGTCCGTCCTCCTGCAGCATGGAATCGTTCATGGTCAGGTAATGGGGGGCTGTTTCACAGGTCACATCCAGACCTTCGGCCTTTGCTTTGCGGATTAGATCTACGCTTTCCTTTGTGGAAATATGGCACACATGGTATTTTACGCCGGTTTCCTTTACCAGGGCCAGATCTCGTTCGATCTGTTTCCATTCGCTTTCGGAACAGATGCCTTTATGTCCATGCTTTTCAGCGTATTCACCCTTATGGATATAGCCGCCGCAGAGCAGGGAATTATCTTCGCAGTGGGCTGCAACGATTTTGTTGTAACCGCTGATTTTTTTCATGGCTTTTTTCATGATTTCATCATTTTGCACACCCCGACCGTCATCGGAAAAGGCGCAGACATGACCAACAATTTCATCATAAGCCGCCAGTTTTTCGCCCATTTCACCAACAGTGATGGTGCCATAGGGAATCACTTCGATGCAGGCTGTTTCACGGATGGCTTTCAGCTGCACCTCCAGATTTTCCATACAATCGGGCACAGGGTTCAGATTGGGCATGGAGCAGACTGCGGTATAACCGCCGTGGGCTGCTGCCAAAGTGCCGCTTTTGATGGTCTCTTTATAAAAAAAGCCCGGCTCTCTGAGATGTACGTGAACATCAATAAAACCGGGGAAAATAAAGCAACCGTCCAGATCAAAAACGGGACACGCATCCTGTGGAGCACGGTTGGAAATTTCTGTAATGATACCGTCGGCGATGAATACGTTGGATTTGATGAAATTGCCCTGAACAAATACGTTTGCATTCGTCAAAATATAGTTCAAAGTAATCTCTCCTTTCGTTCGCTAACAAGATCTAAAACATATTTTTCTCTAAATCTTCAATACTATATCACAAAGGTCCTTTCGTGTCAATATGTAGATAAAATTCGGAGGAAATCTACTATAAAATGTAATGATAGAATTTATTGACACTGGAATTTCCTTGTGATAGACTAAAACTGTAAATCTATGAGACTTTTTGTAACTGACGGAAAAATGGGTAACCATGGGGGAGCAAAAAGTTCGTGATAAAGCAGTGCAGAACTGCTTTTTGTCGACCGTCTGGGCAGTCCTGTTTTCTGTAAAAGCAGAATAGGACTGCCCTTCTGTATTTTTACGACAAAAGATGATATATGGAACGATGATGAGGAGGTAAATCATGAAGAAAATCGGTATCCTTATGGGCAGCGACAGCGACCTGCCTGTAGTGGAAAAAGCAATGGCAACTCTGGAAAAATACGATGTGCCCTTTGAAGCACATGTATACTCTGCCCACAGAACCCCTGAAGAAGCAAGAGCCTTTGCGAAAGGCGCAAGAGAAAACGGCTTTGGTGCCATTATTGCAGCAGCGGGCAAGGCAGCCCATCTGGCAGGTGCTATGGCAGCCAATACAACACTTCCTGTGATTGGTATCCCCATCAAATCCTCCACACTGGATGGTCTGGATGCACTGCTTTCCACCGTGCAGATGCCCGGCGGCATGCCTGTTGCAACCGTAGCCATCGATGGTGCGGAAAATGCAGCATTGCTGGCGATTCAGATTCTGGCTGTGGAAGATGCAGCCTTGGCAGCAAAGCTGGACACGGCAAGAGCGGAAGCATCAGCAAAGGTTCTGGAAAAAAATGCCGCATTAGAGGCGAGATACGCAAAGTAAGTATTATAAAATCATTTTGCAAGGAAACAATCAACATTTAAACATATAAGGAAAAGGCGAAAGCCAAGAGAGGAGTAACATAATGAAAAGCCAGAGTGAAAGCTATAAAGCAGCAGGCGTAGACATTACTGCAGGGTATAAGGCGGTAGAACTGATGAAAGAGCATATCGCAAAAACAATGACATCCGGTGTGATGGGCGATATCGGCGGTTTTGGCGGCCTGTTCGAACTGGATATGACAGGTATCACAAAACCCGTTCTGGTCAGCGGCACAGATGGCGTTGGTACAAAACTGAAACTGGCATTCTTGATGGATAAACATGATACAGTGGGTATCGACTGTGTAGCTATGTGCGTGAATGATATCATCTGTGTTGGTGCGAAACCTCTGTTCTTCCTGGACTATATCGCAGTTGGTAAAAACTTCCCTGAAAAAGTAGCATCCATCGTATCTGGTGTTGCGGAGGGCTGTGTACAGTCCGGCGCATCCCTGATCGGCGGTGAAACAGCAGAAATGCCCGGCTTCTATCCCGAAGATGAATACGATCTGGCTGGCTTTGCTGTAGGTGTTGTGGATAAAGATAAGATCCTGAATAATAAGACAATCAAAGAAGGCGACGTGATTTTGGCTCTGCCTTCCAGCGGTGTGCATTCCAATGGTTTCTCTCTGGTACGTCGTGTGCTGGATGTGGAAAATGCTGACATCAAAACTCCTTTGGAAAGACTGGGCGGCAAGTCCATCGGCGAAGCGCTGTTGGCTCCTACAAAGATCTATGTAAAACCTATGCTGGCTCTGTTTGAAGAAGTAACCGTAAAAGCTGTTTCCCATATCACAGGGGGCGGCTTCTATGAAAATATCCCCAGAAGCATTCCCAAGGGCTTTGGTGCGAAGATCGATAAAGCAAGCCTGAGAATCCCTACTATCTTTAACCTGATCATGGAAAAAGGTAATATCCCTGAAAGAGATATGTTCAATACCTTCAATATGGGCGTTGGTATGAGTGTTGTTGTTGCAAAAGAAGATGCAGAAAAAGCAATTCAGGTTCTGAAAGCAAACGGCGAAGATGCTTATATCATGGGTGAGATCGTTGCTTCTGAGGAAGGTGTTGTAATTTGTTGATGAAAACAAAAATTGCCGTATTCGTTTCTGGCGGTGGTACAAACCTGCAGGCATTGATTGATGCGGAAAAAAGAGGGGAGATCCCCAGCGGTAAGATTGAACTGGTCCTTGCCAGCAATGACACTGCTTATGCCCTGACAAGAGCAGCGGAAAACAACATCCCATCCGTAGTGGTGAAACGTAAAGAATTCGCTTCTCAGATCGCATACGAAGAAGCGGTGAAGGCCATCCTTGCGGAAAGAGGCATTGAAATGATCGTTCTGGCAGGCTTTATGTCTATCCTGAGCGAAAACTTCACAGCTGCTTATCCCAAGCGCATCGTCAATGTGCATCCATCCTTGATCCCTTCCTTCTGTGGTAAGGGCTTCTATGGTCTGCATGTCCATGAAGCGGCTCTGGCCTACGGCGTGAAGGTGACAGGCGCAACGGTACATTATGTAAATGAAATTCCTGACGGCGGTGAGATCATCCTCCAGAAAGCAGTGGAAATTCAGGAGGACGATACCCCCGAAGTTCTGCAAAAAAGAGTCATGGAACAGGCGGAATGGATCCTGCTTCCCAAGGCAGTTGAAATGGTAGCAGCGAAGCTTCAGAAAGAAAGAGGTTAAAACAATGAATGTTTATCAGAAAGATACAATGAAAGATTTGGTAAAAGATAACAGCTATGTTGGCCGTGGTATTGTCATCGGGAAAACAGAGGACGGCACAAAGGCAGCCATTGCATACTTCATCATGGGCCGCAGCGACAACAGCCGTAACCGTATCTTCAAAGAAGAGGGCGAAGATGTGATGATCTATCCTTACGATGCATCTAAGGTGGAAGACCCTTCCCTGATTATCTATGCGCCCGTTCGTAAACTGGACGGCAAACTGATCGTAACAAACGGCGACCAGACAGATACTATTCGTGATTTCGTTCTGGAAGGCAAATCATTTGAAGATGCACTGGAAACAAGAGAATTCGAACCCGACGGCCCCAACTGGACACCCAGAATCAGCGGTATGTTGACATTCGCTGATGGTGATTTTACATATAAAATGAGCATCCTGAAGAGCGCAGATGCAGAAGGTACAGCCTGCAACAGATTTACCTATTCCTATAAAGCACTGGCTGGTGTAGGCCACTTCATCCATACCTATATGGGCGATGGCAGTCCCCTGCCCACTTTCCAGGGTGAACCCGAAAGAACTACAGTTCCCAATGATATTGACGCTTGGACAAAGGAAATCTGGGAAAACCTGAACGAACAGAATAAGATTTCTATCTATGTACGCTATACAAACCTGAAAACAGGCGCAGTAGAAAATAGAATGATTAATAAATATAACTAAGACCTTGGATACGTAAATGCGAATTCCCCTGCCAGGGGAGTGGGGGCAGACCCCCACAGAGAAAGGAGCGAGTAAAAAGTGAAAGAATTTGAACTGAAATATGGCTGTAACCCCAACCAGAAGCCTGCAAAAATTTTCATGGAAGACGGCGCTGAACTGCCTATTGAGATTTTGAATGGCAAACCTGGTTATATCAACTTTCTGGATGCTTTCAATAGCTGGCAGCTGGTAAAAGAGATCAAAGATGCACTGGGCATGCCCGCAGCAACATCCTTCAAGCATGTTAGCCCTACCTCTGCAGCAGTAGGCACACCTATGAGCGATGCCCTGAAAAGAGCCTGCTTCGTAGACGATATCGAAGGTCTGGATGATTCCCCTCTGGCACTGGCTTACGCAAGAGCAAGAGGCACAGACAGAATGTCCTCCTTCGGCGACTGGATTGCTCTGAGTGATGTTTGCGATGTGACAACAGCAAACCTCATCAAGAGAGAAGTTTCCGATGGTATCATTGCACCCGGCTATACAGACGAAGCACTGGAGATCCTGAAAAGCAAGAGAAAAGGCAGCTATAATATCGTCAAGATCGACCCCAACTATGTTCCTGCTGTACAGGAGAAGAAACAGGTTTACGGCATCACTTTCGAACAGGGTAGAAACAACTTCGAGATCAACAAAGCCCTGCTGGATAACGTGGTAACAGAAAATAAGGAACTGCCCGAAGAAGCAAAACGAGACCTGATTATTGCTTTGATTACATTGAAATATACCCAGTCCAACTCCGTATGCTTTGCAAAAGACGGTCAGGCCATCGGCGTTGGTGCCGGTCAGCAGTCTAGAATCCACTGCACCAGACTGGCAGGCAACAAAGCAGATATCTGGCACCTGAGACAGCATGAAAAGGTTCTGAATCTGCCTTTCCTGCCTACTGTAGGCCGTCCCGACAGAGACAACACCATCGACGTTTACATCTCCGATGATTACGAAGATGTTCTGGCAGAAGGTACATGGCAGACGTTGTTCTCCGAAAAGCCCGAACCTCTGACAAGAGAAGAAAAGAAAGCATATCTGTCTACCATCAAAGGCGTGGCTCTGGGCTCTGACGCATTCTTCCCTTTCGGTGACAATATCGAAAGAGCAGCAAAGAGCGGCGTTTCCTATATTGCTGAACCCGGCGGCTCCATCCGTGATGACAATGTTATCGCAACATGCAACAAGCATGGCATGGCAATGGCATTTACCGGCATGAGACTGTTCCACCACTGATCCGAAAGGAGACATATAAATGAAGGTTATGGTAGTCGGTGGTGGCGGTAGAGAGCACGCTATCATCAAAAAAATCAAAGAAAATCCTGCGCTAACAGAACTGTACGCACTGCCCGGCAACGGCGGTATCGCTAAGGATGCTACCTGCGTGGATATCGGCGCAAAGGATATCGAAGGCGTTGTGGCTTTCGCAAAGGAAAAGGCTATTGATTTCGCAGTGGTCGCACCTGATGACCCTTTGGTACTGGGCATGGTAGATGCATTAAATGCCATCGGCATCCCTTGCTTTGGCCCTGATAAAAAAGCTGCGATTTTGGAAGGCAGCAAGGTTTTCTCTAAAAACCTGATGAAAAAATATGGTATCCCCACAGCGGCTTATGAAATATTTGACGATATGGAAAAAGCACTGGCATATCTGGAAACAGCACCCCTACCCACAGTAGTGAAAGCTGATGGTCTGGCTCTGGGGAAGGGCGTTATTATCGCCGAAACAAAGGAACAGGCTCAGGATGCCGTACGTTCCATGATGGCGGATAAGGTGTTCGGTGCCAGCGGTGACCACATCGTCATCGAAGAATTTATGACAGGCCCCGAAGTTTCCGTTCTGGCTTTTACAGACGGTAAAACAATGGTTCCTATGGTTTCTGCTATGGATCATAAAAGAGCTTTGGATGGCGATAAAGGGCTGAATACAGGCGGCATGGGTACCATTGCTCCTAATCCTTATTTCACAGAAGCGGTGGCAAAGGAATGTATGGACAAGATCTTCGTTCCCACGATGGAAGCAATGAACGCAGAAGGCCGCACTTTCAAGGGCTGCCTGTTCTTTGGTTTGATGATCACACCCAATGGTCCCAAGGTGATCGAATATAACTGCCGTTTCGGTGACCCTGAAACACAGGTAGTACTGCCCCTTCTGGAAAGCGACCTGTTGACCATCATGCAGGCGGTGGCAGCGGAAAAACTGGCGGATGTGGAAGTAAAATTTAGCGACAAGGCTGCTTGCTGTGTTATCATGGCTTCCGCAGGCTATCCCCAGAGCTATGAAAAAGGCTTTGAAATTTCATTGCCCGCAGAGGACAAGCTCATCTTTGTGGCAGGTGCAAAGGAAGTAGATGGCAAGCTGCTGACCAACGGCGGTCGTGTGCTGGGTGTAACAGAAATCGCGGATACACTGCCCGAAGCCATCAAAAAAGCGTATGAAAGTGTAAAAACAGTAAAGTTCGACAACGCATACTATAGAAACGACATCGGTAAAAAAGCCCTTGCGGCGGAGGTATAACCATGGTTTATAGAATTTATGTTGAAAAGAAACAGGGTCTGGCTGCAGAAGCAGCCTCCCTGAAAGGCGATATCGTCAATCTGCTGGGTATCAAGGGTTTGACAGATCTGCGCCTTTTGAACCGTTATGATGTGGAACACATCGACAAAGAACTGTTTGATTACTGCAAACAAACTGTATTTTCCGAACCTCAGCTGGATGATTTGAAAGAAGAGATTCCCGCTGACGGTGCAGTTGTATTTGCTGTGGAATATCTGCCCGGTCAGTTCGACCAGAGAGCAAATTCCGCTGCAGAATGTATCCAAATCATTTCCAAACAGGAAAGACCTCTGGTAAAAACGGCAAAAGTTTATGTTCTGTATGGCACACTGACAGAAGATGATGTAGACGCTATCAAAAAATATCTCATCAACCCCGTAGAATCTAGAGAAGCAACACTGGATGCATTCGATACACTGGATGTAAAATATGAAATTCCTACAGAAGTTGCAACAGTGGAAGGTTTTTGCGGCTTGGATGAAACAGCCCTGATGGCGTTCATCAAAGAAAACGGTCTTGCAATGGATCTGGATGATATCAAAGTCTGTCAGAACTATTTCCTGAGTGAGCAGAGAGACCCTACCATCACAGAAATCAAGATGATCGATACCTACTGGTCCGATCACTGCCGTCATACCACATTCCTGACAACTATCGACAGCATCAAATTTGAAGATGAAGTGCTGCAGGCGGCTTATAATGAATATCTGGCGACCAGAGCAGCCATCGGCAGAACAAAACCTATCAACCTGATGGATATGGGCACCATCGTTGCAAAATTCTTGAAGAAGGAAGGCAGGCTGGATAAGCTGGATGAATCCGAAGAGATCAACGCATGTACTGTAAAGATCGATGTGGATGTGGAAGGTGAAACACAGAAATGGCTGCTGCTGTTCAAAAATGAAACCCACAACCATCCTACAGAAATCGAACCCTTCGGCGGTGCGGCAACCTGCGTAGGCGGTGCTATCCGTGACCCTTTGAGTGGTCGTTCTTATGTTTACGCAGCAATGCGTGTGACTGGTGCAGGCAATCCCCTGACACCCGTTTCCGAAACCATGCGCGGCAAACTGCCTCAGCGTAAGATCGTCACAACAGCTGCGGCTGGTTATAGCTCCTATGGTAACCAGATCGGTCTGGCAACAGGTCAGGTAGATGAACTGTACCATGATGGTTATGTAGCAAAGAGAATGGAAATCGGTGCTGTTATCGCAGCTGCTCCTGCGGAAAACGTACGCAGAGAACGCCCTGTGGACAGCGATATCGTTATCCTGCTGGGCGGCAAAACAGGCCGTGACGGCTGCGGTGGTGCAACAGGCTCCTCCAAATCTCATACACTGGAATCTCTGGAAAGCTGCGGTGCAGAAGTACAGAAGGGTAACGCTCCCGAAGAAAGAAAACTACAGAGACTGTTCAGAAACCCCGAAGCATCCAAGCTCATCAAACGTTGTAATGACTTTGGTGCCGGCGGTGTTTCCGTTGCCATCGGCGAACTGGCAGATGGTCTGGAAATCGACCTGAACGCAGTGCCTAAAAAATATGACGGTCTGGACGGCACAGAACTGGCAATTTCCGAATCTCAGGAAAGAATGGCAGTTGTAGTTGCTGCAGCAGATGTAGAACGCTTCAAAGAACTGGCTTACGCAGAAAACCTGGAAGCAACAGTAGTTGCCAGAGTCACAGAAAAACCTTATCTGGTAATGAACTGGAACGGCAAAAATATCGTAAATATCTCCCGTGAATTTCTGGATTCCAATGGTGCAGAAAAACATATCGACATTGCACCGGCGGCTCCTCAGCCCTTCGCAAAGGAAATCCCCGCAGATTTCAAGAAAGGCTATATGGAACTGGCACAGGATCTGAATGTATGCTCCAAGAGAGGTCTGTCCGAACGTTTTGACTCCACCATCGGTGCCGGCACGGTTCTGATGCCTTTTGGTGGAAAAAATCAGAAAACGCCGATTCAGGCTATGGTAAATAAAGTATCCGTAGAAAAACAGGATACTACAACCTGTTCCCTGATGGCTTGGGGCTACAATCCCTTCATCGCGGAAAAGAGCCCTTACCACAGTGCATATCTGGCAGTTGTGGAATCTGTTGCAAAACTGGTTGCAACAGGTGCGAAATTTGAAGACGTATACCTGTCCTTCCAGGAATACTTCGAAAAACCCATGAAGGACGGTAAACGCTGGGGCAAACCTCTGGCGGCTCTGCTGGGTGCATTTATGGCGCAGAAAGGTCTGGAAATTGCTGCCATCGGCGGCAAAGACTCCATGAGCGGTACTTTTGAACATATCGATGTACCTCCTACACTGGTATCCTTCGCAGTAACAACAGACAATATCAATAACATCGTTTCTCCTGAATTTAAGGGAGAAGGCCATAAAGTAGTTCTGGTGAAACCTGAATATGATAAAGATGGTCTGCCTACTACAGACAGCCTGAAGAAGGTATTTGACGTGGTAACCGGTCTGATGAGAGGTGGCAAGGTTGTAGCGGTTTATACACCTACTTATGGCGGCGTTGCAGAAGCTATCCTGAAGATGACTATGGGTAACGATATCGGCTTCACTTATGCTGACGGCGTAAGCAAAGAGGATATCTTCGGTTATAACTATGGTGCATTCATTCTGGAGCTGACAGCAGACGCAGAAGCTGGCATCCTGCTGGGTACAACAGGCGGTAGCGCAATCGTTTGCGGTAGCGAAAGCATTGCTCTGGAAGAAATCTTCGCAGTGTATGAAAATAAACTGGAAGAAATCTATCCTATGCACGCTGCGGCAGCCGAAAAAGCAGAAATCCCTGCATTCACAATAAAAGCAGAAGGCATTACCTATAAGGCAGCAACATCTGTTGCAAAACCTCGTGTGCTGATCCCTGTATTCCCCGGTACAAACTGCGAATTTGACTCTGCAAAAGCAGTGGAACGTGCTGGTGCAAAGGCTGAAATCTTTGTAATCAACAACCTTTCTGCGGCAGGCATCGCAGACTCCATCGAACGCTTCGCAAAAGAAGTGAAACAGTCTCAGACTATCTTCATCCCTGGTGGTTTTTCCGGCGGTGACGAACCCGATGGTTCTGGTAAATTCATCACAGCATTCTTCCGCAATCCTGAGATCAAGGAAGCGGTAACGGCGCACCTCAAAGAAAGAGACGGTCTGATCTGCGGTATCTGTAATGGTTTCCAGGCATTGATCAAGCTGGGACTGGTGCCTTACGGTGAAATCATCGATACAGATGAAACTTGTCCTACACTGTCCTACAATACTATTAGCAGACACCAGTCCAAGATCGTTCGTGTAAGACTGGCAACAGAAAAATCTCCTTGGCTGACAAATGTGAAAGCTGGCGATATCTTCAGCGTGCCTATTTCCCATGGTGAAGGCCGCATCCTGATGGAAGATAAACTGGTACAGGAACTGGCAGAAAAAGGTCAGATCCTGACACAGTATGTAGACGAAAAAGGTTTGCCTACCAACGACATCCAGTTCAACCCCAACGGCTCTACTTACGCTATCGAAGGACTGATCTCTCCCGATGGTCGTGTTATCGGTAAGATGGGTCATGCAGAACGTATTGGCGATGGTCTGTATCAGAACGTAGAAGGTAACTATGATATGAAGCTTTTCAAATCTATGGTAGAATACTTCAAATAAAAAACATTAAGAGAGGTGGCTTAGCCGCCTCTTTTTTCGTTGCACCTAAGACCAAAGACTGGTAGTATATAAAATAGCTTATAATGCGATTTTTGCTGAAATATAGGAGGAAGAAAAATGATTCGTTTTGAATGTGACTATGCAGAAGGTATGCACCAGAGAATTTTGGACAGACTGATGGAAACAAATATGGAACAGACAGCGGGCTATGGCGTCGATCCTCATTGTGACCACGCGAGAGAGCTGATCAAGCAGGCATGCGGTAGGGAAGATGTGGATGTGCATTTTCTGGTGGGCGGCACTCAGACAAATCTGACGGTCATCGCAGCAACCCTGCGTCCCTATCAGGGTGTTTTCTGTGCCGATACAGGCCACCTGAACGTCCACGAAACAGGTGCTATCGAAGCAACTGGTCATAAGGTCATTGTTCTGCCCACAACAGAAGATGGCAAGCTGACAGCAGAAGCCATTCAGGAAGGTTATGATGCTCATTGGGGCGATGAAACCCATGAACATATCGTACAGCCAGGTATGGTATATATCTCTCAGTCCACAGAGGATGGTACCACATATACAAAGGCAGAACTGGAAGCCATCAGTGAAACCTGCCGCGAATGCGGTCTGCCCTTGTTCATTGACGGGGCAAGATTGGGCTATGCGCTGGCGGCCGAGGGATGCGATTATACATTGAACGATATTGCAAATCTGGCGGATGTATTCTATATTGGCGGCACAAAGGTCGGTGCTATGATGGGGGAAGCCCTTATCATTGTAAATCCTGCCTTAAAAAAAGACTTCCGCTATATGATCAAACAGAGAGGTGGTATGCTGGCAAAGGGCAGATTGCTGGGTATCCAGTTTGAAACACTGTTCGAAGATGGTCTGTATTTTGAAGTGGCAAAGCATGCTGTTGACCTGGCAATACAGATCCGCAGAGCCTTTGAAGCAAAGGGCATCAAAATGCTGTTTGATTCAAAGACAAATCAGCAGTTTCCCATCCTGCCCAATGATGTGATGGAAAAGCTGGCAGAAAAATATGCATTCTCTTTTTGGACAAAAGTTGGGGACGACCATACAGCCGTGCGCTTCTGCACAAGCTGGGCAACAAAAGAAGAAAATGTGGCTGAACTTCTGAAAGATATTGAAATGATGTGATGTAGATGAATGGATTTTGGGTTTTTATGGTAGCGATGGTGTTGCTTTTGCCATTGTTTATGATGCTCTTTGGGTATCTTTTATATTATAAAACACCGAAAACAATGAATGGAGTCTACGGCTATCGAACAAAAATGTCTCGTAAAAATCAACAGACATGGGAGTTTGCTCATAAGTATTGTGGAAGGATTTGGATGTTGATAGGGACTGCTATGCTGCCGCTTTCCGTAGGCTGCATGAAAATGGTGATGAATGCAGATGTGGATGAAATTGGCAGTTGGAGCGGTGCCTTTGTTTCGGTTCAATGTGTGCTGATGATTCTGACTATCCCTCTGACAGAACGAGCACTCTGCAAGAATTTTAGGAATAACGGAATAAGAAAAGAATAATAAAAATGACCCCGAATCAAAAAAGAATCGGGGTTGTTGTTTGATTGGGATTATATTTCCTTTGCAAAAGAGAATGCTTTTGCGTATCAGGTCAAGGGCATGATGCCCTTGCAGGGGGGGACAGTATCCCCAAGGTCTTATGCTTCTAAATGCTCTGTATCATCCACATCCAACGCTTCTACCAGCTTCACTTCGGGGTTCTTCTGCATGAAGTTGTTCAGAGTATACTGGTTTGCAAACAGCAGGATCGGGCGTTCAAAGTGGTCATATACAAGTGTGCTTCTTGCCACAACGTAATCTTTTACGTCCTTGGGAGAACCGAACGCAACCCATCTTGCTACCTGATATTCCAAAGGCTCCATACGAATTTCGGAATTGTATTCATTCAGCAGTCTGTACTGGAATACTTCAAACTGCAGTTGACCAACGGCACCAAGAATAATGTCGTTGAATTCATTGTGGTAGACTTGGATAGCACCTTCCTGTGCCAGCTGCTGTACGCCTTTCTGGAACTGCTTTGCCTTCAGGGAATTGACAGGACGCACACGGCAGAATAATTCAGGAGGGAAAGTAGGCAGAGGCTCGAAGAAGAGCTTTTCCTTACGGTCTGTCAGGGTATCCCCAATCTGGAAGTTGCCGCTGTCGTAGATACCGATGATATCGCCGGCAATGGCTGTTTCTACGGTTTCTCGGTCGTTTGCCATCAGGTGTGTGGATTGGCTCAGTTTCATTTGCTTGCCTGTTCTGGAGAGGGTCACGTTCATACCTCTGTTGAAAGTGCCGGAGCAGATACGGAGGAATGCCAGTCTGTCTCGATGAGCAGGGTTCATATTTGCCTGGATCTTGAAAATGAAACCGCTGAAGAAATCATCATTGGGATTTACTTCGCCGGTGGTTGTCTTTCTGACACCGGGAGCAGGGGACCATTCCAGGAAATGATGCAGGAAGGGAGTGATGCCGAAGTCTGCCAGAGCGGAACCAAAGAATACGGGAGACAGCTTACCATCTTTGATTGCCTGCAGATCGAAGGGGTTGCCTGCGCCGTCCAACAGTTCCATTTCACTGCGTAGAATGTCCAGGTTTGCGTCGGAGATGACACCTTCCAGTGTATCACCGAATACACCGTTGGCACCCAGTTCCACTACGCCGTTTTTTTGTTTATACAGGTAAACTTTATTTTCCAGTCTGTCGTAGATGCCTTCGAAAGTCAGACCATTGCCGATGGGCCATGTCACTGCTGTGGAGGGCAGACCCAATGCATCTTCCAAGTCAGCCATACAATCCAGAGGATCTTTGGATTGACGGTCCAGTTTGTTGATGAAGGTGAAAATGGGAATCTCACGCATACTGCAGACTTTAAACAGCTTTACTGTCTGCGCTTCCACACCCTTTGCCGCGTCGATGACCATTACAGCACTGTCTACGGAAGTCAGGATACGGTAAGTATCTTCACCGAAGTCGTTATGACCGGGGGTATCCATGATGGAAACCACTTTCCCATCATATTCGAACTGCATAACGGAGGAAGTAACGGAGATACCTCTCTGTTTTTCAATTTCCATCCAGTCACTTTTTGCAAATTTGTTTTTGCCTCTTGCTTTTACCGTACCTGCTTCACGGATCGCGCCACCGTGCAACAGCAGTTTTTCTGTCAGTGTTGTTTTACCTGCGTCGGGGTGGGAGATGATCCCGAAAATACGACGCTTCTGAATCGCTTCTGTGTTGCTCATATATTTCTTCCTTTCTTTTTGGAATTATTTCACAATATTTCTGTAAAAAGACAATACTTCATATTATTTTACCTGAATTTCAACAAAAATGGAATATAAAGATGTGAAAAAAGTGAAAAGAACAGAAATTTTTATGTTTCCGGAGAAAATACATTGACTGAATAATGTCTTTGGATTAAAATAGATGCGGTAGATAAACCAACTAAATGATTTTTTTTGGAGGTAATGAAAATGAAATTTACAAGCACAGATAAAGCACCCGCAGCTCTGGGTCCCTACTCTCAGGCAGTTTCTGTAAATGGTCTGCTGTTCACATCCGGTCAGATCGCTCTGGATCCCGCAACAGGCGAAATCGTTGGCTCTGATGTTCAGGCTCAGGCTGAACAGGTTTGCAAAAACCTGGCTGCAGTTCTGGAAGCAAACGGTCTGACATTCACAGATGCTGTTAAAACAACATGCTTCTTGGCTGACATGGGCGACTTTGCTGCATTCAATGAAGTTTACGGCAAATACTTCACAGGCAAACCCGCACGTTCCTGCGTAGCAGTAAAAACACTGCCTAAAAACGTTCTGTGCGAAGTTGAAGTAATCGCAGAAATGAAATAAAAAAACCGAAATAAGTCTCTGTCGTTGACGGAGACTTATTTTTTCACGAAACCCTATTTGTTCTTGAAAAAACACAAAAAAGATTGTTGACAGTTGGAATATACTGTGTTATCATAAACAAGTCGCTGAACGAAAGTGAAAAAATATCGAGGCGTGGCTCAGCTTGGTAGAGCGCTACATTAGGGATGTAGAGGTCGCAAGTTCAAATCTTGTCGCCTCGATTGGAATTTAGGAGTCCGAAAACGTTGAAAAATCAAGGTTTTCGGATTTTTTTATTGCTGGGAAAGTGCGATTTTAGTCAAAATAAAATCCCTGCAGCCATTGATTTCACTGGCGTTGCGGGGATTTTGACTAGTCAAATAGTAGTCAGAACTTCATATTGTTTTACTGTATGCAATAAGGGCAAGGAGAAACAGAATCAATTGCTCCAAGTTCTGCAAAACCAATATCAATTGATAGATATTTGTAAAGACCATTTTGCTGTAGAACAGGACAATCAAACTTATGATAATATGGATCATCTTCCATTGATATGAAGACTACAAATTCATCCATATACCAACTTTTTGCGTCATATGTCATTGTGTAAGTTTTTGTAGAAACATCCTCTTTCATTGTAGCAGATAGGCTGTTTGCAATTTGATAAAGAGGAACATATATATTATTATTGTAAGACAGGAATGGACCTGCCAAAGATGTACCATTCACGAAAACCTTTGATGTATAGTCCATCGTAGGGGGGACATATACAGGTGCACTTTGCGTAGCAGGTTTTATTGTAGATGAAGTAGTAGTTGTTGTTGGTTTGGTAACAGTTGTTGTTTTCTTTTGGCTATATGGGCAAACGCCACCCGGATGCAGATGAGCGGAATATCCATGGTGATAATGATAGGAACCCAATCCACTGACATTTTTATAGTCATGGTGACCACCATAGGCATCGGTACGTCCGGAATGAGCAAAAGCCACCGAAGAAAAAGCAAAGACAAAAGAACAGAAGATAGCTAAAAACCTTTTTTTGCTTTTCATAAAAATCCCTCTTTTCAAGATATCGTTTGTTGCTGATAGTTCTCTACATATAACATCATAACATGTGAAGATATACATTTCATATTGTGAAAAAACGACAAATTTTTTAGGGATAGTTTGTGAAAGGTGTTACCGACCAAAACAAAGTGTTTATCCATTGGTTTCAGTATCATCAATAAACATTAGGAATGTAGAGGTCGTAAATTCAAATCTTGTCGCCTCGATTTTTTTTGAAAAATTTTTTGCAAAAAGTTAGAAGAAAAATGATTGACAGGAATCCAATCTTGTGTTAATATAAATAAGCCGCTGGATGAGCGGCAAAAAATGTCGAGGCGTGGCTCAGCTTGGTAGAGCGCTACATTAGGGATGTAGAGGTCGCAAGTTCAAATCTTGTCGCCTCGATTGGAAAGAAAAAGCGTTGAACTTGATTCAACGCTTTTTTTCATATATATTGAAATTTAAGGGGAATGACTTTAACGCAATGGGCGCAGCTTACGGAGGTGAACCGTCTATGACTGACCATAGAGAAAAAGAATTGATCGCAAAAGCCAAACAAGGGGATATGCAGGCTTTTGAGAAATTGATCCTGAGGCATGAAAAAATCGTCTATAATGTGGCACTGCGGATGATGAACCACAGCGAAGATGCGAAAGATATTTCTCAGGAGGTTTGCCTGAAAGCATATAAAAATATGAAAAACTTTGACGAACGATCTATGTTTTCCACTTGGCTTTATCGCATCACGACCAATACCTGCATCGACGAAATGCGAAAAAGAAAAGGCAAGCAGAGCTATTCTTTAGAGGAAGAATTGGAAAATGAAGAAGGCAGCATGCAGCGGCAGATTGCCGATGAAGGGGAAACGCCGGAGGAAAGCCTGCTGCGGGAAGAAAGAAAAAGCGAGCTTTTGCAGGCATTGGATACTTTGTCGAAAGAGCATAAGGCAGCAGTCATCCTGCGGGATATCCGTGGTCTGAGTTATGAAGAAGTAGCTGAAATCGTTGATTTGCCCATGGGTACGGTAAAATCTCGTATTTCAAGGGCGAGAAAACAATTAAAAAATGAAATTTTGAAAATCAGGGAACGAAATGAAGGTAAGCCTCGTCAGAAGAAAGGAAAGGAGGGAAGACCATGAGATGTGAAGATTGCAGAGAGCTGCTCTGGGCATATCTGGAGCAGGAATTGAATGAAGAAGAAACTGCAAAGATCCAACAGCATTTGGAAGAGTGTGCAGATTGCTGTGCAGAGGCAGAAGTACAGAAAGAAATCATGGAATCCCTGCGAAGCCTTCCGGAGGAGGAACTCCCGGAGGGGTATCACCAAGAACTGATGCAGAAACTGAGCGCAGAAGCGGCTCACAATGCTATTCCTTTCCCTGTGAAGAAAAAACAGCCGAAATGGAAACAGCTGAGCATGATCGCTGCGGCAGCGTTGGTGGTTGTGGCAGCGGGCGGCATCAATGGTATGATGGAAATGCGCCAGAGCCAGAATGATGCAGTACGCAGGATAGAAGCAACTGGAGATGCAGGTACACCTATAGAAATAGAGAAAGCCGTAGAGGAAAGTGCGATGGATGAGGCAGCAGATCAGCCTATGGAAATGCAGAAGAAAATATCCCAAACGGCGGACAATGGGAAGAAATCAGCTTCTGGTGCAGAGAAAAAAAGTGCAGAGCCGGACTATGACATTGCTGTGAAAGATAAGAAGAAAGCTGATGTTTCAATAGAAAATAGCGAAGCCGACGCAGTATTGCCAAAGACGGCTTCTATCACAGAAGATGAAACGGCAGCGCCCTATTCCATGATACGCTCTCTACCAATGGCAGCAACGGATACGGCGATCCTGCAGGCTGCTGATCTGGAAACGGCAAAGACTATGATTCGAGATAGTATCGCAGCGGCAGGTGGCTATGAAGAAACGGCATCTGCGGAAAACAGCATCTTTGCTGTGATCCCGGTGGAAAGCTTTGAGGAGTTTGGAAAAGCTCTGGAAGGTTTTGGGAAACTCCAATGGACACAAAAAGGAAAGCTTGCAGAAGGCGAAGCATTTCGCAGTGTGGAGATCCAACTGAATCAGAAATAAAAAGGACATGATCGGAAGATCATGTCCTTTTTATTGAAAACTTGGGATGTATTTCATATGCTTCGGAAAGCTCCTTTTTGTAGAAAAGACAAATGTCTTCGACAGATTGCATAAAATAGTGGGCTCTTTACAATAAAATTCTTCCAATATTACTTTAGCGTTCTACTTGACTAAAGTAAAAGAGTAAGATACTATAATTCTATGATAGGAAGGAAGTGGAATTTGTATGAAACAGGCAGAAATGCTTTTGAAAAAAGAAGAACAGGTCATCTTCAGCTTGCGGGCATTGTTTGAGCAATACGGCTACCGAAAATTCAAAATGAGCAAATTTGAAGAATATGATTTTTATGCAGATAACAGAAGCTTTTTAAACAGCGAAACGATTTTGACATTCACGGGATTGGACGGCAAGCTGTTGGCATTAAAACCTGATGTGACCCTTTCCATCGTAAAAAATACGAAGGGTAGCAGAGATAATGCTGAAAGAGTATATTATAATGAAAATGTATACCGTGCTAGAAAAGGTGCCGGGGAATATAAAGAGATCATGCAGGTGGGGCTGGAATATATCGGTGAAGTGGATGCATATGCCACACTGGAAGTACTCCTGCTGGCGCAAAAGAGCCTGAAAGCCATCAGCGAGGAATACATCATGGATGTTTCCCACATGGGCTTTGTAGCTGGTTTGATGGAAGAGATCGGTCTGCCTTATGCACAGCAGAAGGCGATTTTGGATTGTATCAGCGAAAAGAACGCCCACGGCCTTCGTGCCATCTGTAAGGAAGCAAAGCTGGCGAATGATATGACCCAAAAGCTGGAAGCATTGGCAGGCCTTTACGGCGGTTTGGAAGAAACATTGAAAAAGGCAAAAGCCCTTTGCTGTAATGAAAGGATGGAACAGGCTGTAAAAGAACTGGAAGATATCCTGCATTGTCTGAAGAACGGTGGAAATGAAAAGAATGTGAATCTGGATTTTTCCATCGTCAACGATATGGATTATTATACAGGCATCATTTTCCAAGGCTTTATCAATGGCGTTCCTAGCAGCATTTTGAGCGGCGGCAGATATGATAACCTGCTGCGGAAGCTGGGGAAGGATGCGGATGCCATTGGCTTCGCTGTATATCTTGACCTGTTGGAACGGTTTGATTCCGCAGAAAGAGAATATGATGTAGATACATTGCTGCTGTATGAGGATGGCGCGGACGTTGCGGCTCTGGCAAAGGCGGCGCAGATGCTGACCGATAACGGACAGAGCGTTTTGGTACGTAAGAAAAACACAGGCAATGTGAAATATAAACAACTGCTTTGCATGAAGGATAGGGGGATTGAGATCGTTGCAGAACTGGATTAACATCGCACTGCCGAAGGGCAGACTGGGCGAAAAAGCATATGACATTTTTGAAAAGATCGGCTATGGTTGCCCCTCTATCCATGAAGGCGGCAGAAAGCTGATCTTTGAAAACGAAGAAAATGGCGTCAGATATTTCTGGGTAAAGCCTTCCGATGTGGCGGTTTATGTCGAACGTGGCGCCGCGGATGTGGGTGTGGTCGGTAAGGATATCCTGCTGGAACAGTCCTCTGACGTATATGAATTGTTAGATCTTGGCATGGGCAAATGCCGCATGGCGGTGGCGGGGGTGAAGGGAGAAAGACCCGATTCCGAGCATACCCTGCGGGTTGCCACAAAATTTCCAAATATCGCCAGAGAATTTTACAGAAAACAGAGCAGAGAAATCGATATCATTGAGCTGCATGGCTCTATCGAGATCGCGCCCATTCTGAAAATGTCTGATGTGATCGTGGATATCGTGGAAACAGGAACGACCTTGCGGGAAAATAATCTGGAGGTCATCGAAACGGTGGTTCCCATCAGTGCAAGATTCATTGCCAATAAAGCAAGCTATAAATTCAATAACAAAAGAATCAAAGAAATGTGCGATCTGATCGCTCAGAATATTGAGAAAAAAGACGAATGACGGAGGAATCCATGGGAGAATTACAAGTGATAGCTGCCTATGACCGCCCGACGGAGGTAGGCGAATTATTCAAGGAATATACCGATATGCTCATTGAGGGGGACAGCGCCTTCAAGGAATATCTGGATATTCAAAATTACGATCAGGAGTTAGAGCATCTGGAATGGAAATATGGAATGCCAGAGGGCAGACTGTATCTGGCTTATTATGATGGAAAACTGGCAGGCTGTATCGGCCTGCGAAAGCTAGATGATGCTCAGTGCGAATTGAAACGGCTGTATGTGCGTCCTGCTTTTCGGGGCAGAAAGATAGGGGAACAGCTGCTGGATATCATCCTGAAGGATGCCAAGGAAATCGGCTATTCTACTATGCTGCTGGATACTTTGCCCTTCTTAAAAAGTGCCCTCAAGCTGTATCAGGGACTGGGCTTTTACGAGATTCCCAGCTATAATGACAGCCCCTTGGACACAACCATTTATATGAAACTGGATTTGAATGAGGTGAAAGCATGATTCAGACCTATGCTTACGAAGATATTAAAATAGATGAAATTTTTGCCAGGGAGGAAGAAAAGACTACCGTTGCAGACGTAGTTGCCAATATCATTGCCGATGTACGCAAAAACGGCGATGAAGCCCTGAAACGCTATGCTAGAGAGTTTGACGGCGCGGCAGCGGAAGTGCTGGAGGTTTCTGCGGGAGAACGAGCGGCGGCTCTGAAGGAAGTGGATAAAAAATTTATAGAAATTCTGAAAGAAGCGGCGGCTCATATCCGTGCTTTCCACGAGAAACAAAAACGCACGGATTTTGTGATGACAGAGCGTCCCGGCGTGGTATTGGGTCAGAAAATCATTCCTTTGGATCGGGTCGGTTTGTATGTGCCCGGCGGCACAGCCAGCTATCCTTCTACTGTCCTGATGGACTGCATTCCTGCGAAAATCGCAGGGGTAAAGGAGGTCTGCATGGTGACCCCTGCTAAGGGCGGCAAGCTGAATCCTGATGTGATTGCGGCGGCAGAAATCGCCGGCGTGGACAGAATCTTCAAAATCGGTGGTGCCCAGGCGGTAGCGGCTCTGGCCTATGGCACGGAAAGCATACCCCGTGTGGACAAGATCGTTGGCCCTGGCAATGCTTTTGTTGCGGAAGCGAAAAAACAGGTTTTTGGGCAGGTCTCCATCGATATGATTGCAGGCCCTAGTGAAATTCTGGTCATTGCCGATGGAAATTCCAATGCGGCTGTTGTTGCGGCAGACCTGCTTTCTCAGGCAGAACACGACAAAATGGCTTCTGCGGTATTGGTAACAGAAAGCAAAGTCTTGGCGAAGGCTGTGGCGGAGGAATTGGAACGGCAGATTCCCCTCCTGCCCAGAGCAGAGATCGCCAGAGCATCTATCGATAAAAACGGCAAAATCATTGTGGTGGAAAATATCCGGCAAGCCATCGAGGTTTCCAATGAGATCGCGCCGGAGCATTTGGAAGTGTGTGTGGACGACCCTTTCCGCTATCTGGCGGATATTCGCCATGCAGGTTCTATTTTCCTCGGCAGAAATGCACCGGAGGCTTTGGGGGATTATTTTGCAGGACCCAACCATACCCTGCCTACCAGCGGCACGGCAAGATTTTCCAGTCCGCTGAGCGTAGACGATTTTATCAAGAAATCTTCCTTTACTTACTATACAAAAGATGCATTGGCGGCAGAGGCGGAAAAGATTGGCTTCTTTGCCAGAAGGGAAGGGCTGGAAGCCCATGCCCGCTCTGCGTTGATCAGAACAACGAAGGAGGCGGAAGAATGAGCAGATTTATGAGTCCCCGTTTTGCGGGGCTGGAAGCATATACACCGGGGGAACAGCCCAGAGATCAGCAGTATGTAAAACTGAATACCAATGAATCCCCTTATCCGCCTTCCCCGGAAGTGCTGGATAGAATCTCCAAAGCAGAGGTGGAGCTGTTAAACCTGTACCCCGACCCCACAGGCAAGGTGCTGAAGGAAAAACTGGCGGCTCTCTATGGTGTGGAAGCGAAAAACGTGTTCCTTTCCAATGGTTCCGATGATATCCTGAATTTTGCATTTATGGCTTTCTGTGATGCAGAACGGGGAGCGGCTTTCCCGGAGATCAGCTACGGTTTTTATCCCGTTTACGGCGATCTGTATCATGTGGATTGCAAAAAAATCCCTCTGAAGGAGGATTTTGGCGTGGACTACAGGGATTACTGCGGTATTGGCAGAATGGTGGTCATTGCAAACCCCAATGCTCCCACAGGCATGGAAGTTTCCTTGGCTGAGATCGAAGAGGTTTTGAAGAGCAACTCCGACAATATCGTTGTCATCGACGAAGCATACGTGGATTTCGGCGGGACAAGCTGTGTGGATTTTATCAAGAAATATGACAACCTGCTGGTGGTGCAGACCTTCTCCAAATCCCGTTCCATGGCGGGGGCGAGACTGGGCTTTGCCGTGGCGAATGAAGCGATTATTGAAGATTTGGAAAAAATCAAATATTCCACAAACCCCTACAATATCAACCGCCTGACGCTGGCGGTAGGGGAAGCAGCGGTGGACAGCAACGCTTATTATGTGGAAAACGCAAAGAAAATTGCTCAAACCAGAGAAATGACAACAGCAAAATTGAGAGAAATGGGTTTTACGGTGCTGGATTCTGTGGCAAACTTCATTTTTGCCAAGAGCAACACCCTCAACGGAAAAGTCGTTTATGAAGAATTGAAGAAAAAAGGCGTGCTGGTGCGCTATTTCGGCAAGGCAAAAATCGAAGATTTTGTAAGAATCACCATCGGCACACCGGAACAGATGCAAGTGATGTTTGAAAAACTGGCAGAAATTTTGAAGGAACAGAAAGGGGCATGACATGAGAAGCAGTGAGATCAAGCGGAAAACAGCAGAAACGGACATCAGCCTGTCCCTTTGCTTGGATGGCAGTGGCGAAAGCAGCATCAATACAGGCGTTGGCTTTTTGGATCATATGCTGACACTCTTTGCAAAACACGGCAGATTTGATTTGGATGTGGTCTGCAAAGGGGATATCGAAGTGGATGACCATCATTCTGTGGAGGATATCGGTATCTGTCTGGGCATGGCCTTTGCAGAAGCCCTGGGCGACAGCAGAGGGATCGCCCGCTATGGCGATATCACCCTGCCTATGGATGAAGCCCTGATTTTGGCAGCAGTGGATTTGGGCGGCAGAAGCTACTTGGAATATAGCTTGGCAATCCCTGCGGAGAAAGTCGGCACATTTGATACAGAACTGGTGGAGGAATTTTTCATCGCTTTTGTGCGGAATGCTAAAATGAATCTGCACATCCTGCAGTTCCGGGGCAGAAATTCCCACCATATCATTGAAGGAACATTTAAAGCGGTTGCCAGAGTATTGGCAAAGGCTGTGGCGGTGCAGGAAGCCTATAAAGACGAGATTCCTTCCACAAAGGGGGTGCTGTGATGATCGCAATCATTGATTATGGCGTAGGCAATCTGTTTTCCCTGCAAAGCTCCCTGAAATTCATTGGAGCGGAGGCAAAGGTGACAAAGGATATCGAGGAGATCAGAAAGGCAGACCGCATCATCCTGCCTGGGGTTGGTGCATTCGAAGATGCCATCGCAAAGCTGCGGCAGAGTGGGATGGCAAAGGTGGTATTGGAAGAAGCTGCCAAGGGCAAGCCTCTGCTGGGCATTTGTCTGGGGATGCAGATGTTGTTGGAAAAGAACTATGAATATGGCGAGCATGAAGGTCTGGGCCTCATCAAAGGCAGTGTAAAACCTATTGCCCCCATGATTGGGGAAGGGCTGAAAGTGCCCCACATTGGATGGAATAGCTTGATTTTCCCCAAGGAAAAAGAAAAGAGCAAGCTCTATAAATACATTAACGAAGGCGATTGCGTTTATTTCGTACATTCCTATGCTGGGGTGGATTGTGATGATTTCGTAACAGCCAGAGCGGAATATGGCGCAGAACTGACCGCATCCGTGGAAAACGGGAACGTATACGGTACCCAGTTCCACCCGGAAAAGAGCGGCGAAGTGGGCTTGAAAATTTTGAAAGCCTTTTGTGAATTATAATAAAGGAGGAAAATTCCATGGAATTATTTCCTGCGATCGATCTGATTGGCGGCTATGCGGTGCGTCTGGTGAAGGGCGATTACGCACAGAAAACAGTATATAGCGAAAATCCTGGGGAGGTTGCTCGTTCCTTCGCGGCGGCAGGGGCAAAATACCTCCATGTGGTAGATTTGGAAGGTGCCAAGGATGGGGGCACGCCCAATCTTGAAACCATCCGAAACATTGTGGAAACCGGCGGTCTGCTGGTGGAAGTAGGCGGTGGCATCCGCTCCGAAGAAGTGATCCAAAAATATCTGGATGCGGGCATATTCCGAGTGATTCTGGGCACAGCAGCAGTGCAGAATCCCTCTTTTCTGGAGAAAATGGTGCAGAAATATGGCGAAAAGATCGCCGTTGGTGTGGATATCAAGGATGGCATGGTTGCTATCAAAGGCTGGACAGAGGTTTCCGCTGAAAGCTGTTTTGATTTCTG
The DNA here is from genome assembly GCA_937901125.1 of uncultured Clostridia bacterium. GTDB lineage: Bacteria > Bacillota > Clostridia > Lachnospirales > Anaerotignaceae > Anaerotignum_A. The sequence goes on from CALCGT010000016.1 coordinate 49,947, forward strand.
TGAAAAACTGCAGAAAATCGGCGTGAAAACCATCATCTGTACGGATATTTCCAAGGATGGTCTGCTTTCCGGCACAAATCTGGAATTATATAAAGAACTTTCTGAAAAATTCTCTGTGGATATCGTGGCTTCCGGCGGTGTGACTACACTGGATGATGTGAAAAAGCTGGCGGATATGGGGCTGTATGGTGTCATTCTGGGGAAAGCCCTGTATACAGGGAATATCGATCTGAAAGCCGCAGTGGAACTGACGAAGGGGGGAGCAAAATGATTACCAAGCGAATCATTCCCTGTCTGGATGTAAAAAACGGCAGAGTGGTAAAGGGCGTGCAGTTTGAAGGCCTTTCCGATGTTTCCTCTCCTGTGGAGTTGGGAAAGTACTACAGCGACTGCGGTGCCGATGAACTGGTATTTTACGATATCACTGCATCTGCCGAGGGCAGAGCCCTTTTTACCGATATCCTGACAGAAGTAGCCCAGAATATTTTCATTCCCCTGACGGTGGGCGGCGGCATCAATACTTTGGAGGATTTTGACCGTGTGCTGAAATGCGGTGCGGATAAGGTCAGTGTAAACAGTGGCGCCATCAAAAACCCTCAGCTCATCGAAGATGCGGCGAAGAAATACGGCGACCAGTGCGTGGTGCTTTCCGTGGACGTGAAACGCGTGGATGGCAAATTTATGGTCTTTGCCAAGGGTGGTAGAGAAAACACCGGTATGGAGGCGCTGGCGTGGATCAAACGCTGCGTGGATATGGGTGCTGGGGAAGTAGTTGTCAACAGTATTGATACCGATGGTGTGAAGCAGGGCTTCGATCTGGAACTGCTGAAACAGGTTTGTGCAATCGTTTCTGTGCCTGTTATTGCTTCCGGTGGGGCAGGCTGTATCGAGGATTTTGTGACGCTGTTCAAAGAGATCCCTAACATTGATGCAGGGCTGGCAGCTTCCATCTTCCATTTCGGAGAGGTGAAAATTTCTGATTTGAAGGATGCTTTAGATAAAGAAGGCATCATTGTACGTAAGTAATGAAGGAGTGCGAAAAATGCTTAAGATAGAAGACTTGAAATTTGACGAAAAGGGTCTCATTCCTGCTGTGGTTGTGGATGCGGAAAGCAAAAAGGTACTGACGGTGGCTTATATGAACAGAGAAAGCCTGCAGATCAGCATGGAGGAAGGCAGAACCTGCTTTTGGTCACGTTCCAGACAGGAGCTGTGGAGAAAGGGCGATACCTCCGGTAATGTGCAGCATATCGTTTCTATTACAGCAGATTGCGACAGAGATGCCCTGACAGTAGAAGTATTAAAGGATGGCCCTGCCTGCCATTTGGGTACCGATTCCTGCTTCAATGATCTGGTGTATGTAAACCCTGAGCTGAGTGCTTTTTCTCTGCAGGGGCTGATGGATATGCTGGAAGGCAGAAAAATCAACAAGCCCGAAGGCTCCTATACTACATACCTCTTTGAAAAAGGTCTGGATAAGATTTTGAAGAAGGTCGGCGAAGAATCTACAGAGGTCATTATTGCGGCAAAGGCGGAGGATAAAGCGGAAACCATCTATGAGATTGCCGATCTGGCTTATCATGTTATGGTGCTGATGGTAGAAGCAGGCATTTCTCTGGAGGATGTCAGAAAAGAACTGGCAAACAGACATGTCATTGACCATAAGGTAAAACAGGAGAAGATGACCAAATGAGCAAATTTCCAAAAATGAATTTTCATACCCACACCACCTATTGTGATGGGAAAGAATCTGTGGAAAGCATGATACAGGCAGCTTTGGCAAAGGATTTTACCAGACTGGGCTTTTCCGGACACTGTTTCAATGATTTTCGCCCTGGAGATCAAGAGGTTTGGTGCATGAGTCCAGAGGGGACACAGAAATATATGGCAGAAGTGCGTGCCATGGCAGAGAAATATAAAGATAAGATTGAAATTCTTTGCGGCGTGGAACAGGATTTTTGTGCGTCTACGTCTATAGAAGGTTTCGATTATGTCATTGGTTCCGTTCATTATGTAGAAAAGGACGGCATGTATTATTGCGTGGATGAATCTCCAGAAGTATTGGAACAGGCCATCAAAGAAGGCGTTGGCGGCGATCCTTATGCCCTGACAAAACGCTTTTTTGAACAGGAGGCAGAGGTCGTACAGAAAACCAATGCTACTTTCATTGGACATTTCGATCTGGTGACGAAATTCAACGAGGGCAACCGCTTTTTTGACCCTATGGATAAACGTTACCGCGATGCTGCCTTGACAGCCATGGATGCCCTTATCGAAACAGGACGCCCTTTTGAGATCAATACAGGTGCCATGTATCGTGGGCTGCGGAAAGAACCGTATCCCTCTGTGCAGCTTTTGAAAGACCTGTACGAAAGAAAAGGCCATATCCTTTTTTCCAGCGACAGCCATGACGGGGCTTCTCTGGGGTTCCGATTTGCGGAAGTGGCGCAGATCGCCAAGGAGATCGGCTTTCAGTCGGTGAAAATCCTGTCGAAGGATGGATGGGGAGATTTTTCGATATAAGAGAAGAAAACAAGAACAAGTCTGGAATTTGACTGTTTACAGTTGGGATTTCAGACTTTTTGTTTTCAGGAGCGAAGCAGCCGAAAAATGAAACTTTTTAAGGTGTCTGCGTATTTATCCAATTAAAAAAAGCGACAGGACAGTTGTCTTATCGCTCATCTTTTTTCTGTCAGCCATTGCAGCGAAGAGATTCTACTGCTTGGGGATTTTTTTCCGCATATTCCCTTGCCATATCCGCCAGAGTGATGTTGTCTACGACTTCATCCAGTGCATCCTTCATCTTTTTCCAGATGGAAAGGGAAACGCAGGTACCTGCGTTGGCACAGTTGGGGTGATCCACGCAATCCACAGGGGAAAGGGAGCCTTCCAGCACCCGCAGTACCTCGCCGACAGTGGTCTGTTCGGGGGGATTTGTCAGTGTATAGCCGCCCTGGGCACCCCGGAAGCTTTTTACCAGCCCGGATTTTGTCAGGGGGGTGATGATTTGTTCCAGATATTTTTCAGAGATCCCCTGATCCTTTGCGATGGCTTTCAGGGGGATCGTGCCTTTTTCATAATTGAGAGCCAGAGCCAGCATCAGACGGATGCCATAACGGCCTCTTGTTGAAATCTTCATAAACTCACCTCTCTTAAGGGGTTTTTCATTCTTCTTCCTGCCAGCCTTTGCAGACATCAACCCATTCTACGCATTTGCCGTAGTGGAAGAGTTCGTCACAGGTCAGTTCTACAGCGGAATTGCTGCTGCCTGCTGCAGGGAATACGGTATCGAAACGTTTCATGGAGATATCCGCATAAGCCTTTGTACCTTTGGGCAGGGCAAAGGGGCAAACGCCGCCAACAGCATGTCCTGTTGCATCCAGTGTTTCCTCTGCGGAAAGCATTTTTGCTTTCAGACCAAAGGTACCCTTGAATTTGCGGTTGTCGATTTTTGTATCACCGGCAACACAAATCACGACAGGGCCTTCTTTGGACATCAGACACAGTGTTTTTGTGATGCGGGCGGGAATAACGCCAGCGGCCTCTGCTGCCAGTTCTACGGTTGCGCTGGAAGTTGCAAATTCGATGGGTTCTTTGGGGCAGTTCATTTCATTCAGGTATGCCCGTACTTTTTCAATAGACATTGGTACTCTCTCCTTTGTTGCATTTGTATAGTTCGAGGGGTTCTACACCCGAGAATTTTTTAGTTTTATTCAGCATATCAGAAAAGTAGGAATTATGCAAGGGAAATGAGCAAGGAGAAAAAAAGATTGTTTTATTCTTGCGAATGTGATATACTATTCAAATAAATGAAATAAGATTTGGTATCAATATGCAAAGTCTTAAAGAAAACCTAACCATGCGAGAGACAGAGCAATGATGATACAACCATGAAGGAAGCTTTCATACATCCCCGTGTGTGAAGCTTCTTCTTTTTTTCATGAAAAGTTCTGACCTTGACGGAAGAAAACACAGATGCTATACTCAAGAATAGTTTTAAACAATAATGAAAGATTCCTGAGAATTGAGGAAGGACTATGATTCGAAATATACTGGAATATATAGAAAATACGGCAGAACATCTGCCGGACAAAATCGCTTTTTCCGGCGCAGAAGGGGATATTACCTTTTCTCAGCTGGAAGAAACGGCAAAGCGCATTGGTACTTATCTGACTCGTTTTGGCGGCAAAAATTGTCCTGTTGCGGTGATGATGCAGAAAACACCTGTTTCCGTGGCGGCTTTCCTAGGGGCTGTTTACAGCGGAAACTTTTACACTCCTATCGATGTGACTATGCCCAAAGAACGCATCCTGTCTATCCTGAGCACCTTGAAACCACAGGTACTGCTCATCGATGAAAAAAGTAAAAAGGTGGCGGCTGCTCTGGGTTATGAGGGCAAAATCATCGTTTTAGAAGAAATTTTGGATATAGAAATCGATGGGGAGCTTCTGCAAAAGATTCGCCAGCGTGCCATCGACACAGACCCTTTGTATGCTTTGTTTACCTCTGGCTCTACGGGCGTGCCCAAGGGGGTTGTCATCAGCCACCAGGCGGTGGTGAACCTGACAGAATGGTATACAGAAGCCTTTGATATTACGGATAAAGAGATCATCGGCAATCAGGCTCCTTTCTATTTTGATTCTTCCGTTAAGGATATCTATGCAGTCCTGAAAACAGGGGCGCAGATGGAGATTATCCCCAAAATGCTTTTCTCCTTCCCCAAAAAGCTGTTGGAATATCTGGAAGAAAAGAAGATCAACTATATCGACTGGGTACCCTCTGCATTGAGTATTGTAGTGAATACCGGAGCGTTGGACAACTTCCAGCCTTCCTACCTGAAAAAGATTATGTTCTGTGGGGAAGCTATGCCCACAAAGCAATTCAACATGTGGCGGGCAAAATATCCCGATGCTCTGTTTGCAAATATCTATGGCCCTACGGAAACAACGGTGGACTGCACCTATTATATTGTAGAACGTAAATTTGCCGACGATGAACCTCTGCCCATCGGCTATGGCTGCCGAAATACGGATGTATTCATTCTGAATGGTGACAGACTGGCGAAAGAAGGGGAAAGCGGCGAGCTTTGTGTCCGCGGCAGATGTCTGGCTTTGGGCTACTACAACAATCCCGAAAAAACGGCAGAAGCCTTCATTCAGAATCCTTTGAATCCCTATTATCCTGAAAAGATTTATAAAACGGGGGATATTGCGAAATATAATGAACGTGGGGAGATTATTTTTCTGGCGAGAAAAGACCACCAGATCAAACACATGGGACACCGCATCGAATTGGGCGAGATCGAAACAGCTATCAACTCCATCGATGCCATTGATACGGGCGTTTGCCTCTATGATACGGAAACCCAGCGCATCCTGCTGTTCTACTGCGGCGGGGAAGAGGCTACCCAGGTCTATATCCTGAAAAAGCTGCGAGATAAGGTTCCAAAATATATGTTTCCCAATGTGATGATGAAATTAGAAAAAATGCCCCAGACTTTAAACGGAAAGATAGACAGATTGGCTTTGAAGGAGTATTATGATAACGATAAGCAAAATTCCTGATGGAAAACAGTGGGCAGAAGAGATTGCCTGGTTTCTTTCCAAAGGGATGCGAACAAATTTTTATGCCTCTGCGGAGGAATTTCTTCCTCTGGTGGAAGAAGGACGTATTTCTCGGGCAGCCTTTGCAGGCGGCAGCTACTGTTTCGTGGAAAAAGAAAATCAGATCGATCTTTACTTTTTTCTGGAAAAAGAAGCTCTTCCTGTGGAAGTGCCTGCTATGGACAAACCTATCGTGCTGGAACAGGTGGCTTTGGAAAGAAACGGCATTTCTCCCACAGCGGAAGAATGGAAAGCCATCGGTTTCGAAAAATACCTCCAAAGAAAGCGGCTGTTCCTTTCTGCGAAAAAAACAGAAGAGGAACAGAGAAATATTTCTTTCTGCAAAGAGGAAGAAGCAGAAACCATCCTTCGGATGATGGAGGATGCTTTTGAGCCCTATACCTCTGTACTGCCCGACTTGGAAACTCTGCGGAAAGACTTGGCAGAACACCGTGTCATCGCCGCAAGGAAAGGAGAAAACCTCCTTGGTTTCCTGCGCTTTGGCAGGGGAAAGAAGGTTTCTGTCCTCTGGCAGATCGTCGTTGCACCCGAAGGGCGGGGCAACGGCATTGGCAAGGGGATGGTTCGAGACTGGATCGCTTCGGAAAGAGAAGAAGCTGCAAAATTCCAGCTTTGGGTCAGGGAGGATAACCCCCCTGCCATCAGAATGTATGAAAAGCTGGGCTTTCTGCCCGATGGCAGAATTGCGCCGGTTATGTTGAGAAAATAATAACGAGAGAGTAAGAAAGGAAAAGTGATATGGAAGCATTACTGAAAATTTTGGCAGAGCTGAGACCTGACGTAGATTTTGAAGACAATCAGGAACTGGTTGACAGCGGTGAACTGGATTCCTTCGATATTGTTTCTCTGGTTGGCGAACTGTGCGATGAATATGATATCGAGATCGGTGCCGATGATATCGTTCCCGAAAACTTTAATTCTGTAGAAGCGATCTGGGCTCTGGTTCAGAGACTGCAGGAAGATTAAGAAGGAGTTTAGAGCGGTATGGCATTTACATCATTTCGATTTATCGTTTTTCTTGTACTGGCTGCCGCAGCATATTTCCTGACACCAAAGCGTTGCCGATGGGTAACGCTTTTTGTTGCTAACTATGTTTTTTATTTCATTTCCGGCGGTAAGATTTTTATTTACCTACTGGCAACGACTATTACCACATATCTGGCAACGGTAAAAATTGGGGATATGGCGGCGAAAAACAAGATCGCCTTTAATGAAGCAAAGGCAAATTTGGATAAAGAGGGCAAAAAGGCATGGAAAGCGGCATTTGCCAAAAAGAAAAAACGCATCCTCATCCCGACATTGCTGTTCAACTTTAGCATCCTTGCTGTGCTGAAATATTCCGGCTTTGTGACCAGCAATATCAATGCACTGTTTGCAAAGATCGGCATTGGCACAGAACTGCCTGTATTCAAATTTCTGTTGCCTTTGGGGATTTCCTTCTATACCTTCCAGTCCATGGGCTATCTCATCGACGTATACAGAGAAAAACAGGAGCCGGAGAAAAACTTCTTTAAACTGGCACTGTTCATCTCCTTCTTCCCCCAAATTGTACAGGGACCTATCTCCCGTTTTGGAACACTGGCGGAGCAGCTCTTCCGTCCCAATGAATTTTCCTATACCCGTGTGAAATATGGGGTACAGCTGATGCTGTGGGGGGCTTTTAAGAAGATGGTCATTGCGGACAGAGCGGCAGTTTTGGTAGATAATGCCTTTGGTTTCCCGGAAACCTTTGGCGGTACTTATGTAGCCGTAGCGGCGTTGGTTTACGCCATCCAAATTTACGGCGATTTTTCCGGTGGCATCGATATCGCTACTGGCGCAGCTCAGATTTTTGGCGTAACGCTGGATAAAAACTTTGAACGACCTTATCTGGCAACTTCCATCCCCGATTACTGGCGCAGATGGCATATCACGCTGGGGGCATGGTTCCGGGATTATGTGTTCTATCCTTTATCCCTGTCCAAATTCTTTATGAAGCTGGGGAAAAAGTGCAGAAATATTCTGGGGAATTATATTGGTAAGTTGATCCCTGTTTTGATCCCGCAGTTTATTATTTTCTTCCTGATTGGTATCTGGCATGGGGCAGAATGGAAATATATCGCCTTTGGTTGTTATAATGGTACGCTGATCGTGCTGGGCATCCTCTTTGAACAGCCCTTGCAGAAGCTGGCGAAAAAGCTGGGCATCCGTATGAATTGCCTCAGCTGGCGAATTTTTCAGGTATTGCGTACCCTAGCTTTGGTTGCCATCGGGAAGATCATCACCAGAGCTCCCGGTGTCAGCGCAGCGGTTTATATGATCCGTTCCATGGTGGAAAACTGGAATACAGATGTTCTTTTTAATGGTGGTTTGCTGACTATGGGTTTGGATGTAAAAGACCTGTGGGTATTGTTCCTGTCCTGTCTGGTGCTGCTTTGTGTCAGCCTGATGCAGGAAAGCGGCATCAAGGTAAGAGAGACTCTGGCGAAGCAGAATCTTTACTTCCGCTGGGTCATTTATCTGGGTGCAGTGTTCTCCCTGATTCTCTTTGGCGTATATGGTCTCAACTATAACGCCGCCGACTTTATTTACAGGGGGTTCTAAGTATGAATAAGAAAGAGTGTTTGAAAATTATGGTAAGATGCGTAGCATTTGTCGTGGTATTTTCCATGCTGTTTTCCAATGCGACCAACCTGTTGATGCGCCATGATGATGAGTCCAACGAGATCCATGCTTTCTACAGTGAGGCGAAGGATACTATCGACGTGCTGTATGTGGGCAGCAGCCCACTGCTGCGTGGTGTTTCTCCCATGGTGATGTGGAAGGAGCATGGCTTTACGGGGTATGTGCGGGCTTCCGCTTTACAGGCTCCATCCGTCAGCTATGGCCTTTTGGCGGAATCCCTGAAATATCAGACCCCGGAATTGGTGGTATTGCTTTGTGATAATATTTTTACGGAATATGACTACGTAGAGCGAGAAGGCGACCTGCGCCGCGGTTTGGATGGCATGAAAATGTCCAAATATAAACTGGATATCATTAGAGAAGTGACAGAAGCTGATGAAAGACAGTCCATGCTGTCCTATGCTTTCCCGCTGATGCGTTACCATGATCGCTGGAAAGAAATCAACTTGGCGGAAGATGAACCAGAACCTTTGCTGGAACATTCCTTCAAGAAGGGGAATATTTACCTGAGAGATATCAACCCTCAGGCTTATCCCGAAGGCTTCATGGAGCCCACAGGGGAAACCTATATCTTCGATGAAAGTACAAAGGGCTATATCGAAAAATCTATTGCGCTTTGCAAGGAAAAGGATATTCCTGTGCTGCTGCTGCATTTGCCTAAAATGATCTGGAGCTATGAGCAGAGCATGGCGGTGGAGAATTTTGCCGCAGAAAATGGCGCGGTTTATCTGGATTTGGACAGAGCGGAATACAGAAGCCAACTGGGCTTAGACCCTCAGGTGGATTATTATGATCAGGGACACATGAACCTGACCGGCACCATCAAGCTTTCCGACTGGCTGGGGGATTGGCTGGATGAGCAGTATGACTTGCCCGACCATCGGAATGACTCTGTCATCAGCGATAACTGGAATGCAGATTGGGCGCAGTATGCGGAAAAAACGGGATTAGAGCCGTAAAACCACTGAAATCCTATTTTCGTAGGAAGAATTATGAATAAAAGAAGGGTGTACCTTAAATTTTGAGGACACCCTTTTTCTATTTGCTTCTTTTATTATCTTCTTTGATTCTTTTCTTTTTTTGCAATCTCGATGTGTACCTTTTTATTTTTGATTTTTGCATTTTTCATGCCGTATAGCACATCCCGCACAAATTCGCTGGGAACATCCACAAAGGTATATTCATCGTAAATGGCGATCTCGCCCAATGTTTTACCGGGCACGCCTGCTTCATTGGCAATGGCACCGACGATATCTTTTGCGCGGATTTTATTTTTCTTGCCGGCATTGATGAACAGGCGCACCATTTTTTCGCTCTCGCCGCCGTAAAGCTCTGTGCCACCCAGATTGATATCATCGATAGCGTCGATATCATCGGCATTGATATCGGCCAAATGGTTTTTCAGCAGAGCGGCAGCGATATCGATGCTGGTGTAATCTTCTTCCATCAGGCGGTCTACCAAGTGGATATATTTTGTCAGGTGACCTTCATCAATGATGCCTTTGATCTTTTCCAGGAAGATATTTGTTTTCATTTCTTCCACATCGCTGAGGGTGGGCAGCTTCTGCTGCACGATCTTTGTTTTGGTATAGCGCATGATATCCCGCAGCTTATAGATCTCCTTGCCCACGCAGAAAGTAAAGGCTTTGCCTGCCTTGCCCGCACGGCCGGTACGGCCGATACGGTGCACATAGTATTCTTCATCCTGAGGCACATCATAGTTGAATACCACATCGATATCGTCTACGTCGATACCTCTGGCAGCAACGTCTGTGGCAACCAGAATTTCGATGGTGCCGTTGCGGAATTTCTGCATGACTTTGTCACGCTGGGGCTGCTTTAGGTCGCCGTGGAGACCTTCTGCAAAGTAGCCGCGGCCCTGCAGCATTTCCACCAAATCATCTACCCGTTTCTTGGTGTTGCAGAAAACCATTGCCAGGTTTGGGTCGTAAACGTCGATGATTCGAGTCAGGGCATCCAGCTTTGTTTTTTCTTTTACATCGAAGTAATACTGTTCGATGCTGGGTACAGTCAGTTCCTTGCGGACGATTTTGATGAATTCGGGGTCTCTCTGGAAACGTTTGGTGATATCCAGAATTTCAGGAGACAAAGTTGCGGAGAAAAGCAGTGTCTGATGTTCTTCGGGGATTTTCGCCAGAATGGCTTCGATATCCTCACGGAAGCCCATATCCAGCATTTCATCTGCTTCGTCCAGAATCATCATCTGTACGGTTTCCGCTTTGATGGTGCGGCGGCGCATATGATCCATCACACGACCGGGAGTACCAATGACTACCTGTGCGCCTTTTTTCAGGGCTGCAATCTGTCTGTCGATGGGCTGACCACCATAAATAGGCAGGACACGGATATTATCCTTATATTTCAGCAGTTTGCGGAATTCTTCGCTGACCTGGATTGCCAGTTCACGGGTGGGGCAGAGGATTAGTGCCTGCAGGCGTCTGTCCTCAGGGTCAATACGTTCCAGACAGGGGATGCCGAAAGCGGCAGTTTTCCCTGTGCCTGTCTGAGACTGACCGATGATATCTTTGCCTTCCAGAATGATGGGAATGGCCTGAGACTGGATGGGTGTGGCTTCTTCGAAGCCCATATCCAGCACCGCATGGCAGATTTCGTTGGAAATGTTCATTTCTTCAAATTTTAAATGTTCCATAGTTTCTTCCTTTCTTTGCTCTTGTATTGGTGGCAAAGCCGAAGAAAACAACGAAAAACAAGACCCCTTTGCCTTGCGGCAACGCAATATCACAGTGTCGGTCAAACCGGCAATTTTCTTCGACTTCTATCATAATGCGGCGCTTTCGCTAGGTATGATTTCCTTTTTTCTGAAATATACCTATTGTACTTAAGAAAATCTTAGGATTTTCGAAACATCCTTTTTAAAGCGCATGTTTCCGGCAAAAAGCCTCAGTTATTTATATTAACAGGAAAAAATAAGAATTGCAAGAAATAATTATATCGGTTATAATCATTATTTAGTTATAGAGAAAATTTTACATAGAAAACAAGAAAAACGGAGGTTTTTTTATATGGAATTTATTCAGGCAATTGTTTTAGGGCTGATCCAGGGTTTGACAGAGTTTCTGCCCGTCAGCAGCTCTGGTCATTTGGTGCTTTTCCAAAATTTATTCGGCATTGAAGAAGCTACACAGGCTTTTTCCATTATCCTGCATGTGGCAACGCTGATTGCGGTATTCGTTTATTATTGGCAGGATATTTGGGCACTGATTCGCAGACCTTTTCAGAGAACAACAGTACTCCTGATTGCGGGTACCATCCCTACAGTCATCATTGCTCTGCTGTTCAATGATACATTTGATGCTATTTTTGGCAAAGGAAAATTCATCGGCTTCAACTTCCTGTTCACAGGCTTGATCCTGCTGTATGCAGACAGCCGACATGCAGGCAGAAAGAAGATCAGAAATATGTCTGTTTTTGATGCGCTGGTGATCGGCACTATGCAGGGGGTAGCAATCCTGCCTGCGGTTTCCCGTTCCGGTATGACCATCAGTACTTGCCTGGCGAGAGGTATGGATAGAGATAATGCGGCGAGATTTTCCTTCCTACTGTCCATTCCTGCTATCTTGGGGGGCATGGTTCTGACCATCAAAGATGTGGTCACAGGTGAGGTCGTATTGGCAGATGCTATGGGCATAGCACCTATGATCTGCGGCTTCATCGTAGCAGCAGTTTCCGGCTATCTGGCAATCCGCTTTATGGTAGACGTGATCAAAAAAGGTAAATTGAAATGGTTCTCTGTGTATGTATTCATTCTGGGGGGAGTTTTAATCTTGGATCAGTTTGTATTACATATGATCGTGAAATAAGAGATCCGGGCACGCGGAAGAGCGTGCCTTTTTTTTGCATGACATTGGTGAAAGGCTAGAAAAAGTTTTTTAGAGCCTTCCGATGATTGTATGATATAATGGTATTATAAAAGAACGAAAGGGGGTCATGATATGGAACAGATCGTATTTTATTTTGGGGATAATTTGGAATATTTACTGCGGATGATCGTTGCCAGCATTTGCGGCGGCATCATTGGGTTTGAACGCAGCCGTAGAAGAAAGGAAGCTGGTCTGCGTACCCATATCATCGTTGCGTTGGGGTCTGCCCTTTTGATGATCGTTTCCAAGTATGGATTTATGGATATCGGGGATATACCGGGGATGCGTGTGGATGCAGCCCGTATTGCCGCTAACGTTATTACGGGTATTTCTTTCCTGGGTGCAGGGATGATCTTCGTGCGGGATGTTTCCATCAAAGGGCTGACAACGGCAGCAGGTATCTGGTCTATGGCAGGCATTGGTCTTGCTATCGGTGCCGGGATGTATTTTGTCGGCATTTTTGCTACACTGCTGATCCTTTTGATACAGATTTTTACCCATGGGCATTTAAAAAAACTAGATGGGCCTATTTATGAAAGCTTTTCCATCACATATAAAAATGTTCCCAATGGATTGGAACAGCTGAAACAACAGCTGAAAGACCGCAATATCCTGATCCATCATATCCGGATGGAGAAAAAGGAAGATGGTACTGTAAAGGTGACACTGGATGTCAGCAGGGAACACGCTATCACTTGTACGGATCTGGCAGATATTTTTGTCAATGATGAAAGAGTCAAAGGATTCCGATTATAAATATATCAAAGACGTATTTCTTTTGAAAAAGAGATGCGTCTTTTTTTATAAAATCTGCGTTTTTTTGCTCTGTATGTTTTCGGGAAAGACTGCCATACTAACCAAAAGAATTTGGAAAGGTGGGGCGAAATGGATATTTATATCAAGCCTGTGGAAAAAGCCCAGATCGTGCAGAAAAGAGAGGTGCTTTTGCGGGATATTGCAGAGGTGTTCATCGGCGGGCAGACGGCGGGGGAAGCAGAAAAGCTGGTGGTTTTCCGTATACCGGAGACAGAAAAAAAGACCTATCTTCTTTCGGTGGTAGATGTCATCAAGGTGTTGAATCAGAAATGGCCCGATGCAACGATCTCCAACGTAGGGGAAATGGATATCCTGATTGAATATTTGCCTATGGCTGCAAAAAAGAAACCCCTTTGGCTGGCGGCAAAAGTTTTTTTTGTTTCGTTGGTTTTATTTGTAGGGGCTTCTACCACCATCATGTGCTTCCATTCGGATACACAGGTGCCGTTGGTCTTTGAAAATATGTACTACATGTTTTTCGGGGAAAATAAGGAGATCCCCAAGCTGCTTTCTATTCCCTACAGCATCGGTCTGGGGCTGGGAATCATCGTATTCTTCAATCATTTCACCAAAATTTCTTTGACACAGGACCCCACGCCTATCGAAATCGAAATGACGACCTACGAAAAGGAAACCAACGCCAGTGTCATCGATTATCTGAACCGGCGTAAGGGGAGGGCGTGATATGGCAAAATCACTTTTTCTGATTTTCTACGGACTTTCTTCGGGGTACTTGGTGGCGGCGGGTACATTCGCTTTCATTGCAGCCATTGGTATTGTGCCCCGTATGGCGAAACGAACCAGGACCCAGCAGTATGTTCGTATTTATGAAGATGCCATCGTTTTGGGCGGTATCTTTGGCACAACAGCTATGTTTATGGAGTATCGGTTTCCGGAGATCCCTTTTCTGTTGGGGGTCTATGGGTTTTGCGCCGGTATTTTTGTAGGTGTGCTGGCAATGGCATTGACAGAGGTGCTGAACGTGGTGCCCATCATGCTGCGGCGGACAAAGCTGACGAAGGGGCTGAAATGGCTGGTGCTGGCCTTTGCCCTGGGAAAGGTGCTCGGTTCACTGGCATATTTCTTGATAGATGGATTTTATGTATTATAACAAGGTCAAGCTCGCTAACTAGGGAGGGTTTCATTTGGATACGACAAAAAAAGCGCAGCAGGAATATGACAAAATGGTGAAGCAGGCTTCACCTAACAGCCCGATTTTCATGAACTGTTTGAAAGCCTTTGTTTCTGGCGGTATTATCTGTATTATTGGGCAGCTCTTATCAAATTTTTATACAGGAAAGAATTTTTCAAAGGAAGAAGCGGCTTTGCTGGTCTCTATCACATTGATTGGTCTTTCGGCTTTGCTGACAGCTTTGGGGTGGTATGAAAAGTTAGGGAAATTCTGTGGTGCGGGGACCATTGTCCCCATTACAGGCTTTGCAAACTCTGTTGTTTCCCCTGCCATTGAGTTCAAAAAAGAAGGCATGGTATTTGGTATGGCGGCGAAGATGTTCATCGTTGCAGGGCCTGTCATCGTATATGGCACGCTGACGTCCATGCTGGTCGGTTTGGTTTATTACTTTGTAAAATAGAGGTGAAGAGGATGAGTAAAAAGATCGGGAAGCAAACGGTACGTTTGGCAGAAGGGGTTGTGATCCTTTCTGCGGCGTCTATCGTAGGGCCAAAAGAGGCAGAAGGGCCGTTGAGCAAATACTTCGACCAAAAGGTGGAAGACCCCTTTTTTGGAGAAAAGACATGGGAACTGGCAGAAAGCAAATTCGTTGAGAAGAATATGGAACTGGCAGTACAGAAAGCTAATTTAAAGCCAAAGGATATCGATTATGTGCTGTGTGGAGATCTGTTGAATCAATGCACCGGTTCTACTTTTGGCATCAAAAATCTGAATATTCCCTTTTTCGGATTGTTTGGGGCATGCTCTACCATGGGGGAATCCATGAGCCTTGGGGCGATGCTGGTGGATGGGGGCTTTGCCAACCATGTGTTGACAGGGGCATCCAGTCATTTCTGTGCGGCGGAAAAGCAGTTCCGATTCCCTTTGCCTCTGGGGACACAAAGACCCCCTACTGCCACATGGACGGTGACAGGGGATGGGGCTGTGGTTTTGGCGAGAAAAGGCGAAGGTCCAAAAATCGTGGAAATTACCACAGGGAAAATTGTAGATATGGGTGTGACCGATGCCAACAACATGGGCGCTGCCATGGCACCGGCTGCTGCTGCTCTGCTGCAAGCTCATTTCGAGGATACAGGCAGAACCCCTCAGGATTATGATGTGATCGCCACAGGGGATCTGGGAACAGTGGGCAGGCAACTGGTAGTGGAGCTGCTGGCAAAAGAAGGATATGAAATGGACAGCCGATTTACAGACTGTGGCATTGAGATTTTCGATGATGAAACCCAGGATACCCACGCAGGGGGAAGCGGCTGTGCCTGCTCTGCAGTAACCTTCTGTGCTTATTTCTATCCCAAGCTCTTTGCGGGAGAGATCAAACGAATGCTTTTTATCCCCACAGGGGCATTGATGAGCCCAACTTCTTCCCAACAGGGGCAGCCTATTCCTGGTATTGCCCATGGCCTTGTGATCGAAGGCTGCGAAAAGGGGGCGAATTGATATGATGGAGATTTTGAAAGCATTTTTGGTCGGTGGGCTCATTTGTGTTATCGGGCAGATTTTGATCGATAAAACAAAGCTGATGTCCGGGCGTATTCTGGTGCTGTATGTCTGCCTGGGGTGTATCTTAGGCGGATTGGGCATTTATAAAAAAATTGAAGAATTTGGTGGGGCAGGGGCAACAGTTCCTCTGACTGGGTTTGGCTTCCGCTTGGCGGAGGGCGTGATGAAGGAAGTGGACAGCGCAGGCTTTTTGGGGATTTTTACCGGCGGTCTGAAGGCGGCGGCAGGGGGTGTGACAGCGGCGATTTTCTTTGCATTTTTAGCAGCTTTGCTGGCGGATCCCAAGGAAAAATAACGTAGAATATTTAATTTTGAAAAGATATGGAGAAAAGTTGTCAAATCAAAGAATTTGGGTGATTCCTTCTGAAAATTTTTCTAAAAATTTTTATGGAATTTTAGGTATTATTTTATATACAATCCGATAAAATTGTGATATAATATCTATAAATAAGCGGAGGCAATCTGAAAAGCAAGTCATTACACTGCTTGCAGATGAAATGATGTGGTTTTCAGTTTGAAGGAGCAACGCGACCGAGAAAAACAAGTTTTTCGAGGTGCTCCGCTTAATAAATTTAGTAAGAAGGAAGTGGAACCCATGCACAGCGCTATTGGGTCCCGCAAGGATTTCAGCAACTTGGATGAAGATCAGTTGCTGGCGGAGTATAAGGAGTGTATTGGAGATATCCTCTACAATGAACAGGTTCAGAAATTGGATCTGCACACACAGCATTGCAATACAAGCAGACTTCAGCATAGTATAAATGTATCCTATTACAGCTTTCTGATTTGCCGCATGATGGGCTGGGACTATCGTTCCGCAGCCAGAGCAGGCTTACTGCATGATTTATATTTCTATGATTGGCGGATTAAAAAATATATTCGTTCCGGTCATGCATCTTGGCATCCCCGCGTTGCACTGGATAACGCGAAAAGAATCACAGAGCTGAATAAAGTGGAAATTGATGCGATTAAAAAGCATATGTGGCCTTGTACACCAGTTCCGCCTCGCTATATCGAATCCTTTGTTATCACATTTGTAGATAAAATTTGTGCAGTATGTGAATTCACAGAACGCAAATATGCACAGATGTTCAGAAGAAGCTATGCTTCCTGATCCTTGCTGGACGAATTTGGACAGCACCTTTCAAAGTGAATAATTTGAATTTGCAATCAAAAAAGACACTATTTTATTAGTGTCTTTTTTCTTTGTGTTCCCCAAAAAGATGGTTCCATCTGTTTTTTCAAGCTTGAATTGTCAAGTCAAGTGCAACGATACAGAAAAATAAACTTCATAAGGGGT
>CALCGT010000017.1 GCA_937901125.1 uncultured Clostridia bacterium
TACCAGACTATGAGTCTTTTTTTATCTGTTGCACTTAGATTGTAAATTCAAGCTTTAAAACCATATTGATATTGAATTGCCTGCGTGGGGCAGGCTGTGATACAGGCACCACAGCGAATACATTCGCAATGATTGGGTGTCCTGGTAACATCTACGTCCATTTTACATGCTCTGTTGCATTTGCCGCAGGAGATACATTTATTTTCATTGACCGTAATCTGTAACAGGGAAATGCGGTTAAACCATGCGTAAAATGCACCCAGAGGGCAAATCCATTTGCAGAAGGGGCGATAGAAGAATATGCTCAGTACAATGACTGCTATGAGGATACAGGTTTTCCATGCAAAGAGCGAGCCTAAGGCAGAGCGAATGCTTGCGCTGGTGAGGGAAAGGGGAATGGCACCTTCCAATACGCCCTGCGGGCAAAGATATTTGCAGAAGAAGGGATTCCCCATGCCGACAACATTGACCACCAATGCAGGCAGCAGTACGACCATCACAAGCAGAATCAGATATTTGAGATAACGTAACCCGCTTAGCTTTTTGGTCGAGTATTTCTTTGTCGGTATTTTATGTAATAATTCTTGAAACCAACCGAAGGGGCATAAAAAGCCGCAGATAAATCTTCCCAGTATTACACCGATAAAGATGAGAATCCCTGTGATATAATAGGAAAATTTGAATTTTGAGGAGCCGATGACCGCCTGCATCGCTCCGATGGGACAGGCACCTGCTGCCCCGGGACAGGAATAGCAGTTTAAACCCGGCACACAGACCTGCTTTGTAGTTCCACGGAAGATGGTCCCCTGCAGGAAGTTCGGCAGGTGGATATTGGTGAGGAGTGTTGCCAGAAGCTGTAGCTTTCCTCGCATTTTTGCGATGAAATAAGATTTTGTTTTTTTATTATCCAATTCCGACACACTCCAGACATAATTTGATTGCTTTTGAGAATACAATATCAACCTCTCCCCGTTGTATGCCGTATGCAATCATGCCGATACCGAGAGTAAGAACGGCAATTTGCAGGAAAGGCGCTGTGATGATTTGTTTTTTCATCATGGTTTTGTTCCTTTCGTTTTTGATTCGTTCACTTGATGAACCTAGTATACAATACCACAGATAAAATTTTTGTTAAGAAAAATATTAACTTTTATTTTATTTTTTTATGGTATACTTGAGAAAATAAAAAAGAAAGGGAAGTACAGCCATGAAGCTTTTGATTGTTGAGGACGAAAAGGTGCTTTGCGACACTATAGCGAAAAGTCTGCACCATGCGGGGTATGAGGTGGACTGCTGCTATGATGGGGCAGAGGCGTTAGAGCAGATTTTCATAGAGAAATATGATTTAATTGTACTGGATTTGAATCTGCCAAGCAGGGAAGGTATGGAGATTTTAGAGGAATTGCGGAAAACAGACGCCGAAACGAAGGTGTTGATTTTATCCGCACGCAGTCAGGTTTCGGATAAGGTGGCAGGCTTGGACGCAGGGGCAAATGATTATCTGGAGAAGCCGTTTCATTTGCAGGAACTGGCGGCGAGAGTACGCAGTCTGACACGCAGACAGTTCATTCAGCAGAGTACGGATTTGGCTTGCGGCGGTATTTCCTTTGATACCCGTACAAGGGTTGCTCTTGTGAACGGGAAGGTGGTCAGCTTAACCAGAAAGGAAAAAGGCATTTTGGAATATTTGCTCCTGCACAAAGGCCGTCCCATCAGCCAGGAAGAACTGATTGAACACGTTTGGGACGGTAGTGTGGATTCCTTCAGTAATTCCATTCGGGTGCATATTTCCGCATTGCGAAAGAAACTGAAAGCGGAACTGAAGTATGACCCAATTACGAATAAGGTCGGCGAGGGCTATCAGATTGGGGAGGGTTAAGATGAAAAAATTATCGCTGCAATGGAGATTGACCATCATGACGTCGGTTTTGATTGCTGTTACCTGCATTTTTCTGAACCTTGCCTTATCCAGAGCGGGTATGTTTTATATGGATAGACTGGGGCAGGCTATATTTCACCAAGCACCGCAGGCTGATTTTATGATTTTCTTTACGGAGGCAGATGCAGAAAATCTGCCTGCGGATTTTGAAATTCAAATCAATGATACCAAGAAAATTTTTACGTTGAGCAGTTGGGTGATTACGGTACTGATTACGGCATTGAGCGGTTGTATAACCTATTTTGTAAGTGGCTATGCCCTAAAGCCGTTAAAGAGATTTTCCGACCGCATTGCACAGATTCAAGCGGAGAATTTAATGGAATATGAGGCGGAGGAACAGCAAACCCCCGAATTTCAAAAGCTGAGCCATTCCTTTGAAAGAATGCTCCAACGGCTTTCGGATGCGTTTTCCTCCATGCAGGAATTTAACGGCAATGCCGCCCATGAGTTCCGCACACCTTTGGCAATGATACAGGCACAGCTTGATTTATATGAAGAAACACCCCACCCTGCGGTGGATGCCGAAACGGCGGAAATGATCGCCATGATGAGAGAGCAGACGGAACGCCTTTCTGCACTGGTAAAAACGCTGTTGAGCATGAGCGAGATGAACACGATTCAGCGTGCAGATCAAATCGAGCTGACGGCTTTGATTGAGGAGGTTCTGGCTGACCTTACCCCTTTGGCGGAGAAGAGGCAAATCACACTTTTGCAGGATTGTGCGGAGGAGATTGTATTGCAGGGGAGTGATATTTTGATTTACCGCCTGCTGTTTAACTTTGTGGAAAATGCTATTCGTTACAATAAAGAGGCAGGCAACGTCAGCGTTGGAGCGAAGAAGAAGGGCGATTATGTTTTGCTTACAATTACGGATACGGGAAGCGGTATTCCAAAGGAATATCAGAGAACGATTTTTGAACCGTTTTTCCGTGTGGATAAATCCCGCAGCCGTGCGTACGGCGGTGTCGGACTGGGGCTGACCTTGGTGCAGAAGATTGTGGAACTGCATGGGGGAGAAATCCGGATTGCGGAAAGCTCCGAGAAAGGGACAACCTTTGTCGTTACCCTGCCATGCAAGCCGACATGAGGGATGTTTTCATACTGTATCATTTTTTTTGAATCTATGGTATGATAAAATAAGAATGTCCAAATGGGCATGAAGGAAAGGCTTTCCAAAAAAGAGGAGTGTTTTTATGGCTTATACGGCTTTATATAGAAAATTCCGCCCACAGACATTTGACAGCGTGATTGGGCAGGAGCATATCGTCAGAACCCTGAAAAATCAGATGAAAACAGGACGGGTGTCCCATGCCTATCTGTTCTGCGGCACACGGGGCACCGGTAAGACCTCTACGGCAAAAATCTTCGCCAGAGCCATCAACTGCCTCTACCCCACAGAAGAAGGCGAGCCCTGTAATCAGTGCTACGTATGTCAGGATATTCTGGCGGGCAGAAGCGTCAACGTCATCGAAATCGACGCAGCCTCCAACAACAGTGTAGATAATATCCGTGAGATTCGGGAAGAGGTAAAATATCCCCCTACCCAGGGGCGGTTCAAGGTCTATATTATTGACGAGGTGCATATGCTTTCCAATAGTGCCTTCAATGCACTGCTGAAAACTTTGGAAGAACCTCCTGCCCATGTCATCTTCATTTTGGCGACTACAGACCCTCAGAAGGTCCCCGCCACCATCCTATCCCGTGTGCAGCGGTTTGATTTCCGCCGCATTACCACGGAAACCATTGCGGAGACCCTCATGGGCTATCTGCAGGAAGAAGGACAGAAAGTGACCCCCGAAGCGGTGCGCTATGTGGCCCATCTGGGGGATGGCTCTATGCGTGATTCCCTGAGCATCTTGGACCAGTGCCTTGCTTTTTTCAGTGGCGAGGAAGTGACACTGGAAAAGGTTCTGGATATCATGGGGGCCGTGGACCAGACCATTTTCTTTGAAATGACAGAGGCTCTGGCCCAGAAAAATGCGAAAAAGGCGATGACTTTAGTAGAGGAAATGATGCTTTCCGGCAGAGATGTGAAGCAGTTCGTCACAGAAATGTTGCAGCATCTCAGGAATCTGCTGATGGCGGCAACCATTCCCGATGTAAAAAACATACTGGACATTTCTCAGGAGGATGGGGAACGGCTGCAGGCGGCGGCGAAAGTCCTTTCTCCCGAGGAAATGATCTATCTGATTGGGAAATTCTCTGATCTGCAGAGTGAATTAAAATGGGCACCCAACGAGCGTATTTTGCTGGAGGTGGAACTGATGAAGCTCTGCGCCCCTTGGACAGAGAAAGACCTGACCACATTGGCGGCAAGGCTGGGCGAACTGGAACGGAAGGTTGCCGAGGGCGTACAGGTGGTGCCTGCATCGACGGAAAGCACAGATGTGAAGCCCAAAGAAGCCCCGAAACCAAAGCGGAAACCCCCTGCTCTGGCCGAAGACAGAAAACAGGTAAAAGAGCAATGGCCACTGTTCCGTAACGATGTGGATGATGTGGTGCTGAAAAGTATGCTGGGGCAGGTGGAGGTAGGCTTCAAGGAGGATGAATTCCTGTATCTCATCTGTGAATATCCCGCATTGGCGGATATGGTGGAACGGGGCATCGATAAGATTGTCGCTGTTCTGGAAAAAGAGACAGGCAAGAGCTTTGAACTCCGCACCACCACCAAGGAAGAATACGATAAGTGGTACGAAGCGACCTACGGCAAGCAGGAGGAAGCATCCACAGCGGAAGAGGATGCGGAATTTGCAAGCCTTCTGGGGCAATATTTCCCCGAAGCGGATATTGAATAACCCCTTGTCAGAGGACGAGGATTCAGATAAAATAATAAAGATAGCTATTTTTTGAGAATATTTTCAAGGAGGAATTAGATATGGCAAAAGGCGGTTTCCCCGGCGGCATGGGCGGTATGAACATGAACAACCTCATGAAGCAGGCACAGAAAATGCAGAAGCAGATGATGGAAAAACAGGAAGAACTGGCAGCAAGAACCCTGGAAATGACCAGCGGCGGCGGCGCAGTGAAGGTAGTGATCTCCGGTAAAAAAGAAATTCAGGAGCTGAAGATCAACCCCGATGTAGTAGATCCCGATGATGTGGAAATGCTGGAAGACCTGATTATCTCTGCTGTCAATGAAGCCATCCGTCAGGTGGAAGAAATGTATAACAATGAAATGGGCAGAATGACAGGCGGCCTGGGCGGCGGTCTGTTCTGATAAAGAAGGGATAGTATGAATTATTACGGCAACCCGGTCACAAGGCTCATCGAGGAATTGGCTTCTCTGCCGGGCATCGGCGGAAAATCTGCCCAGCGGCTGGCTTTCCATATCATCCATATGCCCAGAGAAAAGGTGGCGGCTCTTTCCGAAGCCATTCTGGAGGCAAAGGATCAGGTGAAATACTGCTCCGTCTGCTGCAACCTGACGGAAGAAGAGGTTTGCCCTGTCTGCGCCAATGTGAAGCGGGATCATAAGACCATCATGGTGGTGGAAGACCCCAGAGATATGGCTGCTTATGAGCGGACGAAGGAATTCCACGGCGTTTACCATGTACTTCATGGTGCCATTTCCCCCATGACGGGCGTGGGACCTCAGGATATCCGCATTCGTGAGCTGGTCAGCCGCATCGACGGCACAGTGGAGGAGGTCATCCTTGCCACCAACCCCAATGTGGAGGGGGAGGCAACGGCTATGTATATTGCAAAGCTGCTGAAGCCTTTGGATGTGAAGGTGACCCGTATTGCCAATGGTGTGCCTGTGGGGGGCGATTTGGAATATGTGGATGAAATCACTCTTTCCAGAGCCCTCGAGGGCAGACGAGAATTATAAGAGGAGAAATGCACGATGGAATGCCCATATTGTGGAAATCAGATGGTGCAGGGAAATATATGGAACAGACGAGAATATGGATTGCTCTGGCTGCCAGAAGGTGAGGAACCTCCGGTTGTTCTGACGGAAAAAAGCATTGTAAAAAAGAATGGCATTTATTTGAAGGTAAATCCTTTCGGTGGTTATGATGCCAGAAAAGTGGAAATGTATATTTGTCAGAAATGTAATGTCGGCATTATAAGATTTGACCAAATAAAAAAGTGAAGGCGTATGCCTTCGCTTTTTTTGTATCGGGTCAAGGGACTGAGTCCCATGCAGGGTTCGGGACAGCGTCCCGAGGTTTTCTTTTACATAAAATACGCCAACGTCAGACCCACGCCCCCTGCCAGAGAGCAGGCAATGACGAAGGCCTCCACGGCCTTGGTGCTGCCGCTGATGAGGTTGCCTTCCAATAGATCACGCATGGATTTGGAAAAGGTTACCCCCGGCAGAAGGGGCATGATGCTACCGATGACGATGGTATCCACACGGGCCGCCGGGAACAGGGGTTGTATCTGGCAGGCGAAGAAGGCCGCCAGCATCCCGCCCAGAAAGGGCTCGAAGAAATAGGGGACTTTTTTTGTCCCCAGCCAGAAAACGAAGCAGCCCAGCGCCATTCCGATGAAAAAAGAGAGTATGCCATCTACAGCCGATTCCCCGTTGAGCAGGGCGCAGCCGCCGGAAATGATGCCATAGGCGAAAATACGCAGGGGCAGGGGATAAAAAAGTGCCTGCTGGATGGTATGGAGCTTTGCAAGGGCTTCTTCCAGAGTGATTTTCCCGGAAACAAAATCCCGGGAGATATCGTTTACTTCGCAGACCTTTTCAAAATTGACTGTACGGGTATGGACGCCCCGCATCATGGAAAGGGGCCCCTTCTCTTCCCGGGGCAGGGTCACGATAAGAGCGGTGGAAAGGGCAGTGGCTTCAATCTTTTCTCTTCCGGTGGTGGAAAGGATCCGCTTCATGGTATCCTGTACACGGAAGGTTTCCGCACCGTTTTTCAACATGATCTCCCCTGCATCCAGTGCTAGGTTGATGAGCTTGGTATCGTAGTCCATAAATGCCCTCCTTTCTTTTTGGGGGATTGGGAAACAAAAACCCCTGACACACAGGGTATCAGGGCGTTCGGTTATACATTTTTTCGCTTCAGTCGGGGGAAAATCTGGAACCATGCCTGGGGAAGCACCAGAATGATAACAGAACCGATCCCGATGGCCCCTGCCAGCTTCAGGGCAGTCAGGATATTGGCAGTCGTTTCCAGAACCCTGCTGTCCATGGCAGAGGTGATGCAGCGATACACAGCGGCACCGGGTACCAGGGGCAGGATGCCGGGAATATGGTACACGATGGTAGGCAGCATCCGATGATAGGATAGGAAACGGGCAAGAGCTGTTGCCGCAAAGGTAGCCAGCAGGGTAGCCAAAAGGGCAGAGCTGCCGTTTCTCAGCACCAGCTGATAAACCAGCCAGCAAAGGGCTGCAGTCAGCCCGCAAAAGGGAATCTCTCTTCTGGGGGCATTGCAAACGATGGCATAGCCCATGCAGGCAATGAATGCGATGAGGGGATGTATCAGATAATAAAAAAGTTCTTGATTCATAGTGTAACCTCCGATCTCAGGACATATGGAAAATCACCAAAGCAATGGCAACGCCGGCGGCAATGGAGCAGGCATTGAGCAATACCTCCACCACCTTGGAATTGCCGCTGATGAGGTTGCCCTCCAACAGATCACGCATGGCTTTGGAAAGGGCAAGGCCGGGCAGCAGCGCTTTCATGGTACCGATGATCATTTTATCCAGCTGGGTTCCCGGCAGGAAGAGATGGGCTGCACAGGCGGCAAGACCCGTTACCAGCCCGCCCATCAGGGGACCAAAGAAGAAGGGGACTTTTTTTCCGTCCAGATAAACCAATGTAGCACCCATCAGAAGGGCAACAAAAAAGGAAATGAGCCCATCCAGGGGGGAGCCGCCTACCATGAGGGCAAAGCCGGCGCCATTCAGCCCATAGCCCAGCACGCAGGTGCCGAATTTGAAGTTGGGGGCGTTATGGATATCCTGACAGCGGGACAAAGCCTCTTCTACGGTGGTTTGCCCGGAAACGAAGGCACGGGACATATCATTAACGGCGCAGATCTTTTCAAAGTTGACGGCGCGGCTCTTTACAGCACGGGCCATGGAAAGAGGACCTTTTTCTTCTCTGGGCAGGGTCACGATGAGCAGGGTACACATGGCCAGAGCTTCGATCTTTTCCCTGCCGCTGGTGGAGAGGATACGCTTCATGGTATCCTGCACACGGAAGGTTTCTGCACCGGAGGTCAGCATGATTTCCCCTGCATCTAGGGCAAGGTTGATCAGTTGGGTATCGTAATCCATAGGTTGGAATTCCTTTCTTTTTTCAAACATCGTTCTTTTGTATCGTAAAGCGTACCTTTCGGCACATTCTTAGTGTATTCATTTTACAGAAAAAGTAAAGTAAAATTATTTTAAGATTTTGCGATTTTTTTGTGTAAAACGGACACGTTTTTCTTTCCGTACATCAAAAGAAATGATTTACATTAGGAAAAAGTATGTTATAATATCCACAAATAAATATATTTCAAAAGCTAGGGGTGCTGCCAAAAGCAGCTGAGAGGAATCCAGAATGCCAACCCTTTGAACTTGATGTGGTTAGTACCAACGGAGGGAAGCGAAACAGCGAAAGTGATATCAGACCTTTCCCGATTGGGAAGGGTCTTTCTATTTTGCTTCTGGGAAGAAAGGAAGATGAGTATGAATTTGACAGACAGATTGTATGAAGCGGCAAAGCCCATCTGGGATGGCTACCTGACACAGCCTTTCGTCAAAGAACTGGGAGAGGGTACTTTGAGCGAGGAACGCTTCCGTTTTTACATGGTGCAGGATTATCGCTACCTGCTGCAGTATGCGAAGGTTTTTGCTATGGGGGTAGTAAAAACAGAGGATGAACGGCTGATGACCCGTTTCTCCTATATGGTTCATGATACCCTAGATGGGGAAATGAACATCCATAAGGCATATATGTCCCGTCTGGGCATTACAGAAGAGGAAGTAGTCACTACAAAATCTACTCTGGCGAACCAGTCCTATACTTCCTATATGCTGGATGAAGCCTACAAGGGCGGCTCTCTGGAAATCCTGGTGGCGGTGCTTTCCTGTGCATGGAGCTATCAGATGATTGGGGAGCATCATAAGATGATCCCCGGTGCGCTGGAGCATCCCCTTTACGGTGAATGGGTACAGGGCTACAGCAGCAAGGAATATTGCGACACTACGCAGGAGATCATCCATCTGGTCGATGAACTGGGTAAAGATGTGACCCCCGAAAGAGAAGAACATCTGAAAGAAATTTTCGTAAATTGCAGCCGGTATGAAGCCCAGTTCTGGGATATGGCTTATGCAGCAATACCGGAGTAAAAAGGCCATGTTTTTCATGGGAACATGAAAAAATATGACTTTGAGACTCTGTTGCAAAAAAAGGAGAAATGAAAATGCTAGAGTTTAAAAATGTCTCCTTCCGCTATGCGGTGGATGATTTCTCCATGATGGAGGATTTGTCCTTTTCTGTGGAGGATGGGGAATTCGTTTCCATCATCGGTGCCAGCGGATGCGGCAAAAGCACCATTTTCCGTCTGATCAACGGGCTGGAAAAGCCCCAGAAGGGCGAAATATTGGTGGATG
This sequence comes from uncultured Clostridia bacterium, assembly GCA_937901125.1. Classification (GTDB taxonomy): domain Bacteria; phylum Bacillota; class Clostridia; order Lachnospirales; family Anaerotignaceae; genus Anaerotignum_A. Next base: position 9,506 of record CALCGT010000017.1, read on the forward strand.
GAAAGCCCATTGCTTCCCTGAAGCAGTACAGTGCTTTCATGCCCCAAAAGGATCTGCTGTTCCCCTGGCGTACCATTGAAAAAAATATCTGCCTGCCTATGGAGTTGGCAGGCGTTCCCCAAAAAGAACAGGAGGCACGCTGCCGGGATGTGCTGGAGCAGGTGGGGCTTCTGGATTATATGAAAAAATACCCCAAGGATCTTTCCGGCGGTATGAAGCAGAGGGTATCCTTTGCCCGCACTCTCCTTTCTGGGGCGGATATGCTGCTGCTGGACGAGCCATTTTCCGCTTTGGACTATCTGACCCGTGTGGAAATGCAGGAATGGCTGCTCCATCAGTGGGAGCATTATGATAAGACCATTTTGTTCATCACCCATGATGTAGAGGAGGCTGTGTTTCTGTCCCAAAAAATATTTGTCATTCAGGACAGACCCTTTTCCTCTATGGAAATGGTGGAGGTGCCCCTTTCCTATCCCCGGGATCGCAGTGACCTAAAAAAGCCGGAGATTGTGGAATTGAAGGAGCAGCTCATCGGAAAGCTGAGAAGGAGTGTGAGCCTATGAAAAATATTTCTTCTCTGATATTGGTATTTATTCTGCTGCTCATCTGGCAGGGGGCAGCCATGGGCATCGATGCGGCTTATATCCTGCCTTCTCCCACCCAGATTCTGATGCGGCTGTGGGAACTGCGGGAACCTTTGATTCTGGTGCATCTGCCTGCTACTATGGGCGTTACGGCATTGGGGCTTTGCATTTCCGTGGCGCTGGGGCTGCTGCTTGCCATTTCCATGGATTGGAACCCCAGGCTGGAAAAAGCCCTTTATCCCGTCATCGTGGCATCTCAGACCATCCCTACTACAGCCATTGCGCCCCTGTTTATCCTGTGGTTTGGCTATGGCATCTGGAGTAAGGTGTTGGTAACCATATTGATGACCTTTTTCCCCATTGCCATCACCGTTTTTGACGGTTTGAAGGGCACAAAGCGGGAAATGGAAGAGCTTTTGGTTACATATGGTGCAACGAAAAAAGATATCTTTTTGAAGCTGAAACTGCAGACGGCTCTGCCCAGTTTCTTTTCTGCCATTAAAATGTCTGTTCCCCTCAGCGTCATTGGGGCGGCGATCGCAGAATGGCTGGGTGCCCAGAAGGGTTTGGGCTATTTCAGCAAACGAATGATGACACAGTTGGACGGTGCAGGGGTCTTTGCCCCCGTGGTGCTGCTGTCCGTTGTGGCAATGGTGACCGTTGGCATCATTGCGTTTATAGAGAAAAAAGTAATCACATGGAGGAAAGAACTTTGACGAAACAAGGAGCCAAGGGGCTTCCTTTGTATGCATGGCATACAGGAAGGAACCGATTTGGCGAGTGTCCATCATGAGTAACGGAGAGTATGCTCGAGTTACGAATGGGGCGATTGCGGGAGCTTCGGAGAAGCGGAGCAATTGATTTCGTCAGAAAAAAAGAAGGGAGAATTTAAAATGAAGAAAAAATTAGTTGCTTTATTCATGGCAGCGGCGATGGCCTTTGGCGCAGCAGGCTGCGGTGGCGAAGAAACAGCATCCGAAGAGGGAGATGCTGCTGCTCTGGAGGATTTCACCATCGTTTTGGACTGGTATCCTAATGCTATCCATTCCTTCCTGTATGTAGCTCAGGAGATGGGTTATTTTGCGGAAGAAGGCCTGAACCTGGTCATCAATTTCCCTGCCAATACCAATGACGGCATTTCCATGCCTGCAGCAGGCAAGGCAGATATCGGTATGTATTATCTGCAGGATGCCATCCAGACAGCCATGGAAGAAGATGTGCCCATCGTTTCTGTAGGCGCAGTGACACAGAGTTCTCTGAATGTTGTCATTTCTCTGGCGGAAAGCGGCATCAAGGGCGCAGAAGACCTGGCTGGCAAAAAGATCGGCTATGCCGGTACAGCCCTTTCTGAAGCGCAGATCGCTTCCATGCTGGAATATGCAGGCCTGTCTGCTGATGACTGCCAGTTTGTGGACGTTGGCTTTGACCTGCTGACAGCTACCACAACCGGACAGGTAGATGCGACCACAGGCAATATGGTAAACCATGAAGTGCCTCAGCTGGAAGAAGAAGGCTTCGACATCAACTACTTCTATCCTACTGATTACGGCGTACCCGAATGCTATGAACTGGTATTCCTGGCTGGCAAGGATGCCGTAGAAAACAACCCCGAAAAGATCCAGAGATTCCTGCGTGCCTGCCAGAAGGGCTTCGATTTCATGAAGGAAAACCCCGAAGAAGCATTGCAGATTCTGCTGGCAAACCAGAATGCAGAAAACTTCCCTCTGTCTGAAACAGTGGAAACAGAAAGCATGAATATCCTGCTGCCCGTGATGGAAACAGAAGATGCTCGTTTCCTGCATCAGGAAGTCAGCGTATGGCAGGATAATGCCGATTGGATGTATGAAAAAGGCATTCTCGGCGAACAGATGGATGTATCCGGCCTGGTGGTAAATCTGCTGGAAGAATAAGACCTTCAAAATATCTCCATATATCAAAAGAGGCAAGGAACAACAACGTTCCTTGCCTCTTTTTCAGTTTTCCGTCTTTTCAATGGGAATGATGACTCTGGTGATATGGTCTGCTTCATTTTCAATATCCACAGGGGAGATGATATATTCCTCGGAAATAGGTCCGGCAATGGTATAACCCCGCTGATTCAGCCATTTGATGGCCTTGATATGGGTTTGGATGATATCTTCATTTCGCCCGATATGCAGTGCCGTAACGGCGGGGCAGCCGCCGAATTCCTTTGCGGCAGGCGAGTCTACCGATTCATTTACCTGAATACTGATTTCCAGATCGCAGTCATTCTGGTAAAACTGCTCCAGAGGTTTATTGTGATATGTCAGGATGACAGGGCCGGTGGCCTTCAATTTGTGGCGGGATACCATTTCAAACAATTCGAACCACCGATCCACAGAAACATCACTGTTTTTGTAGTTTTTCTTGATGCGGCGGGTGAATAATACGGGAGAAACAGGAATCTCCTCCACATGGATACCCTCTGTTGCCCAGCCCGTATGCTCTGTTTCCAGCAGATCGTGTCCTTTTTCCAGCCGTTCCAGCAGAAGCTGTCCTTCGGCGTATTGGTCGTTCAGGGCTTCGATGGCATGGTTGATCTCACCCAGCCGCTGGCGGATACACTTTTCCATGCTTTCTGCATCCTTCTGGTTGATGATATCCTTGATTTCCTTCAAGGGGACGCCAAGATGGCGCAGCTTGCGGATGATGAATAAGGTCAAAATCTGTTCGTGGGTATAATAACGGTAATTGCTGTCATCTTTGCGGCAGTCGGGAATGAGCAGACCGATTTCGTCATAATAGCGGAGGGTTTTGATGGAAACATTGCAAAGGCTGGAAACCTTGCCGATGGAATACGTTCCTTTCTGAGCAGACATATACAATCACCCTTTCTTCTTTCAAGTCAAGGTCATTTTATCAGAAAATACCGAAATAATCTATCAGATCACGCCCTTTTGTGTAAATTCGGAAAGGGTTTGGGCAGGATAACCCAGCATCCCATAAACGGCGGCATTGTCCTCGCCCAAAATGGGGGCAGCCTTCTGAATGCTGTCCTGCTCCCCGTGGATTTTGATGGGCGTGCCGGGGATGCGGATGTTCCGTTCCATGCCTGGCTGGAAGACCTCCCAAAGCATATTGCGTTCTTTTGTCTGGGCGTGTTCTGCTGCCTGAGGGATGTCCAGAATCTCTCCAAAGGGAATCTTCAGAGAGGAAATAATGCCTTCCAGTTCCTTGACAGTCTTTGTTTTTGTCCATGCTTCGATGAGGGGCTTCAGAAGGCCGTAGTTTTCGCAGCGGTGCAGATTGGTGTCGAAGCGGGCATCCTTGGGAAGTTCTGTCTGTACCATGGCATCGCAGAGGGCCGCAAACATCTTGTCTGTACCGCAGCCCATAACGAAATCCCCGTCCTTGGCGTGGAAGGAATCAAAGGGAGCGATGGAAGGGTCCTGATTGCCGGCACGATGGGGCGTTTTTCCTGCAATTGTGTATTCCACCACGAAGTTTTCCATGACGGAAAAGAGGGTATCCATCATAGCAACATCAATGCGGCGGCCTACGCCTGTTTTTTCCCGTTCATACAATGCCATCAAAATGCCCATGCAGAGATATGCTCCCGTGTAGTTATCCCCGATGGAAGGGCCGATCTTGCAGGGTGGACCGTCGGGAAAGCCTGTCACGCTCATCATGCCGCTCATGGCCTGCGCCACGATATCATAGGCAGGGCGGGGAGCCAGATCCCCCGTCAGACCAAAGCCGCTGATGGAGCCATAGATGATACGGGGGTTGATTTCTTTCATTTTTTCATAGGAAAAGCCTAGCCGTTCCAATACGCCCACCTTGTAATTTTCGCAGACTACATCGGCTGTTTTTAACAGTTCTGCGAAAATTTTCTTTCCTTCTTCTGTTTTCAAATTCAGGGTGATGCCCTTTTTATTGCGGTTGATATAGGCATAATAGCCGCTGTAGCCGTTTTCCATAGGTCCCCAGCCCCGGGTCTGGTCGCCCTTTTCCGGCGTTTCGATTTTGATGACCTCTGCTCCATGGTCGGCAAGGTTCATGGTGCAGAAGGGGCCGCTGTAGGCCTGGGTCAGGTCGAGGACGCGGATGCCATCCAAAGGTCGTTTCATAGAGATGCCTCCTTTCGGAATTTCTTTTTCTGATAAGGAAAGGAGCGGTGCGTTCCGCTCCTTCCTGCAACTGTTTTTGGTTTCGGCAATTTCTGAGCCGTGGTTATTGGCGAAGCCAAAGTCTTATTCGCTGGGGTGTTTTCTGTCCAGGAATGTCACTTCCTGAGGACCTCTCTGGTCTTTCTTAGCAATGAACAGGCTGCCTGTTGCTCTGCCGCAGAGTACGGGAGGTTCGCAGGCTGTTGCTGCTGTACCGGGGGTTGCAACGCCGCTCAGGTCTGCATCGGTTCTGTCCAATTGTGTTGCCACTTTCCATGCTTCAAATTTACAGGTGTAGGACTGGTTGCCCACCTTTTCAATCCAGCCGTGGTATTCCATGAAGTCGCCAACATATACGGGTGCCAGGAATTCTACTTTTTCATAGCCTAGGAACAGGCTGATATCGCCGTCTACATATACCATCAGTTCTGTGCCGACATCGCCCCACTGGTCTACGATTCTTGCACCGTTTACCAGACCCCCAACATAATGTGCATCCTTTGCGCTCATCATCAGATGATGTACTACTTTTTTTCCTACCATAATACTTCCTCCTTTTACTTAGATACCTGAAATGAAATAAGATTGGGTTGATTTTTGTTTCGCTGAGGCTTCTGTTCCTTAGCTTTGACTTGAGTATATTTGCTACAGCAAAAGGAGAGTCAATCAGGAATTTTATCTTCTTTTTAAAATTTTTTCGCAGCAAAAAGAAAAACTCTCCGTTTACGGGAGAGTAGGGAAGCGTTGTTTCTTTCAGACTCCTTTGCTTTTGCCAAAGGGAAAGAGATGTATTTTTTCATATTTTTACAGGAGAGTTTTTTTCTTGCTTTTTTGAAAATTGAAAAAAGAGAAAGGGTTTTGTATAATAGGAAACAATAGTGAAAACGAATCCGAAGGAGGAAACGAATGAAAGCACTCATCACAGGAGCAACCAGCGGCATTGGGCGGGATATGGCAGTCATTTTGTCCCGCATGGGCATCGATCTCATCATCGCTAGCCGTGATACGAAAAAAATGTACCAAATCGCCCGTCGTCTGCCTGTCCATGTAAAAACCATAACCGTTGACCTGTCCAAAGAAGCCGACTGTTATTCCCTATATGAGCAAATAAAAAATGAGGATATTGATATCCTCATCAATAACGCCGGCTTCGGCGCCTTTGGCCCTTTCTGGGAAGTTTCTCTAGAAACGGAATGTAATATGATTGACCTGAACATCCGTGCCGTCCATATCCTGACAAAGCTGTTTTTAGCAGATTTTCGAAAAAAAGATCGGGGATATATCCTGAACGTGGCCTCCTCTGCGGGTTTCTTGGCAGGACCTCTGATGTCCACCTATTATGCAACCAAGTCCTATGTCCTCCGTCTGACGGAAGCCATCCATGAGGAACTCCGCCAATCCGGCAGCGGCGTAAAGATTACAGCCCTCTGCCCTGGTCATGTAGAAACCGGTTTTGATGCCCGTGCCAATGTGCGCCATTCTATCGGCGGCGTTTCTTCCTATAAAGTGGCGAAAGCCGGAATCGAAGGCATGTTTGGGGGCAAAGTGGTAGTTCTCCCCGGTCTGCTGATGAAGCTGACCTATCTCGGCGAAAAATGCCTGTCGGAATCGCTGCTGCTGAAAGCGGCGTATTACGCCCAGTCTAAGAAAGGCTGATAGAATCAAGGTGTTCATTTCCCATCCGCTCTCCGTAGGCGGCTTCGAAACGTTACGATTTGAAAGGTTGAATAATATGAAAAAAGTAAAAACCATCCTGAAAGGATGCATAGAAAGTTTTCTGAAAAAAGAGGTCAGCAAACGCTCTGCGTCCCTGACCTATTATCTGATTTTTGCTATCTTCCCCTTTATGATCTCGGTGATCTCCCTGCTGGGCTTTCTCCACCTGCCTATGATCTCTCTGGAAGGGGACGCAGCGGCTTTTCTGCCAGAGGATGTAATCACCCTATTAAACCTCACCATTGCCCATATGACCGAAAGCAGCAATGGCGCCATCCTCACCTTTGGCGTGGTTTTTTCCATCTGGTTTCCCTATCGTGCGGTAAAAAACATGACCGATGCGGTTTCCGATATTTATGGAGAAGAAAAACCCATCGGTCATACAAAGCGGATCATTTTGCTTTCCCTGATCATTCTGATCCTGATTCCTGCCATGCTGGTTTTGATGATCATTGGCGAAAACGTCCTCAGTCTGGTGGCGCAATTTTTCCCCATCACAAGGGAATTCATTTCCATCTGGACAAAAGCCCGTTTCCTGCCCATGGCGGCGGCTCTCATCCTGCTGATCTCGGCAGTCTATTATTTTTCGTCGAATCATCCCCCGGCGTGGAAATTCATCCTGCCTGGTGCGGCCCTTTCCACCGCCCTCTGGATGGTCTATTCCGTAGGCTTTTCCTATTACGTGGATAATATGGGCAGCTATTCCGTCATCTATGGCTCCATCGGGGCCATCATCGCCTTTCTCATCTGGCTGAACTGGTCGATGACAGCCCTTCTGGTGGGGGCGGTGTTCAATCAAGCCCTGCGGGAAAATGCCGGGGTCAATGGAATTCGATGATCCAGAACCCGCAGCAAATGACATTTGTTGAATAGCTGCCTGTGCCGTTGGAAATCGTCAGCAGGTCGCTGCTCAATGTGTAGTCCACATAAGGGCGGCCGGCGTCGTAGTTGTCATAAATGCGCTCCATCAAGACCACACAGCGGGCCGGGTCAACGGTGTTGATGCTGAGCGTTTTTCCGGTGTTTTTGTTGTGGTAAAAAACACGCTGGATGGATTTGATCAATGGAGGAATTTCCATATGGTTGAGCAAAGAGAAAATAGTTTGTCCGCTTTCCGCAGGGGTGCCGATTTTTTCATGAACCCCTGCGATTTCCTGTTCTGTCAGCGCCATCTGTCCGTCAATGGCATCAAAATTCTCATTAAAATCCTGCACATCAAAATAATCCCCTTCGTCAGGCTTGATCAGGTCATAGTTTTCTGTAAATGTACTCATTTTTTTCACCTCCTTTCTTTCCTTAGCATAAAGCCCCCCTGGTCTCAGATAGGCTCTATCTTTGTCACAAATCAAGAAAATCACAAAAAATGATATTGATTGAGACAAAACTTGTAATATTTCACGTTGTATTGCTGTAATATTTCAGTTTTGTTACAAAACATGAAAACGACTTGCCAAAAAGTGAAGTCGTTGGTATGATGATAACGCAAAGTAAATCGTAGGGTGAAATTGAAATTGTCACGAAACGGAAGAAACGGAAGCCGAATCCTTGAATGGGTGTGGAGGAAGCCAAAGGGACGGAAGGGACGTGGGAGTGGAAAGGAAGCCTGAAAATGGAAATGCATGCAGTTGGCAAAGCCAACCGCAAACTTCGTTGTATAATTATAAAACGAACAAGAACATTGAAAAATGAAAAAGGAGGAATGAACCCATGAAAAAATTTATTTCCATGGTAATGGCAGCAGCTATGGTTGTTTCCCTGGTACCTGCTACAGCTTTTGCGAAAGGCGAAGTAACAGCAACAGCTAAAGTAGTAGATGCTGCTGAACTGAAAAAGGGTGATGACGCTTATATTAGCTGGAATGGCGCACCTGAACTTCAGATGAAAATTAAAGATGTTGATTATCAGAAAACAAATGGTGAAGATCCTGAAATGGATGTTACAGTATCCATTGACGGTGCTGAATTCAAGGACAAAAGTGGTAAACGGCTGACTGCATGGCAGCTGATGGGTCTGATCAACATTGACTTTGATGATAGCAAAAATGATTTTGAAGGTGCTACTCTGAGAACAGCAGCAGTTAACGGTGTTGTTACAGCAAAACTGAATGATAACTTCAAAGTAACAATTGATGAAGATGATGTTGATGATGATGAATTCACATTCACAATCATTGGTAAACTGGCAAAAGATGATATCGTTTCCGTTGATCTGGAATCCACACTGGACAAAGTATCTGCTGGCAAAAAAGCTACAGTATCCGTTGATTCCAAAATGGTAACAGCTGATGATCTGGTTTATGCTACAGTACTGGACAAAGGCATCAAAGCTTCTGTTAAGAAAACAGTAGACGTTGCTGAAGATGAAAAAACAGAACTGGACGGCAAAGGCCTGAAACTGGAATCCGTTGTTGGTGATTTTGAAAAAGGTCAGGAAATCACACTGAAAATTTCCAAAGGCTTTGAATTCGTTAAAAATGCTGGCATCACAGTAGATGGTCAGGAAGCTACAGTAAAACGCACAGATGACAACGAACTGACAGTTACAGTAAATGCAAATGCAGATGATGAAATCGTTATCAGAGGTATCGAAATCGAAGCTGTATCTGCTAAAGCTGGTGCAGTTGCTACAATCACAGTAAAATCCAGCAACTGGGATTCCGCTTCTGTAGAAGTTGCAAAAGTTGTTGACTACAAAGTAGTTCTGTCCGTAGATGAAGACGAAGATGTTCCTGTAATCTACAGCGGCGTTAACGTTGACAACGATGGTATCACAGATGATTCCGATCACGTTTCTCTGGAAGTAACAGCAGAAGAAACATTCCCCGGTGCATGGTCCATGAGAAAAGGCTTCTCCTTCGAACTGCCTGAAGGCGTTTATGTAACAGACGTTGACGTTACAGATACAGAAGGTCTGTTTGTAACAGAAAAAAAAGGAACACCTGATGAACAGAATGAAGCACAGGTAGAACAGGCATTCTTTGATGCATACCAGAAAGGTGATCACCTGAATTTCGAATTCGAAAAGAGAGTATTTGACGACGTTAACAATGATCTGAACGACGACTGTGCTAAGATGGTATTCACACTGGAACTGGTTGCAGATCCTACATTCGAAGGCGATGTAGTTCTGAAACTGACAGGTGACCTGGTTGACACACAGGAAGTAACAATCGCTAAATTCGTAAAACCTTACACAGTTAAGGCTGAACAGAACGATCTGAAGATCGACTACAGATACACAGAAATCCCTACAGCTATCACAATCACAGAAGCTGAAGCTGGTCTGTGGGCTAAAGGTAGCAGCAAAAATGAACCCGCTGCTAAATTCACATTCAAAATTGACAGAGGCGATATGATCAACTTTGAAGATGATGCTACATTCGAAGTAGATAAAGATTCTGAAATGGAAATCGATGACTTCACAAACAAAAAAGAAGGTACAATCGGTTTCACAGTAGATGAAGAATCTGATGAAGCAGCTACAATCACAATCAAAGATATGTCTCTGTTCATGAACAGAAATATCCCTGCAGGTCCTTACGATCTGACAATTTCCACATCTATGGCAACAAACTATGAAAAACAGATTCTGTTTGCTCCTGACTGTGCTGAAAATACAGATGAAGTATGTAAATGCAACTTCGCTAAAGATGATAGCACAGAATGTGCAACAAAAGATCACGAATGTTTCATTGGTGACGTATGCGACTACAGCGATGTTGTAAAAGAAGCATTCATCAACGTTATCACAGCTGGTAGAGAAGTAGACGATGCTTCCTTCACAACAAAAGTTGTTGTTCCCGTTGGCGAATCCTACATCATCTCCG
>CALCGT010000018.1 GCA_937901125.1 uncultured Clostridia bacterium
GTTTTCAGGCATTTCACCGCCCCCTTTCATAATTTTTGCAATAGAAAAGACACCCTGTTACAGGTGCCATTCCTAGGAGGTCTCAGCAGGTTTATCCTTCGCTGTCCATAATATCACTATACCACATGCAAACCGGACATTCAGGACAAAACGGACGTTTTTCAAAATTTTTTTGAAAAATATCTTTCGTACTGTTTCCTGCAGCTTTCTCCCGTCAGTCTTTCCCCTATTTTTTCTGCGACTTCTTCCCATGATAAGCCATCTTCAACCCGATAACGGACGATCTGGCGCATACGGCTGTTTTTTAGGCTTCCGATAAATTCTCTGATATCGTCTACCATCGTCTGCACCTCTGCTTCCGTATTCACCAGCTGTAGCTTATACAAATACAGTTTATTGCATTTTGCGTCGTATTCTACACGAGGAAATCCCTCGATCTTAATGGAACCGTATATGCCATCTCGTCTTGTCCCCTTCACCGAATCAATTACGGTTCCGCCTTTTTCAAGGGCACGCAGCTGCGTTTCTGTTTTCCGGATTCTTTTCCGTAAATCCTCGGCTTCCGCCTGTAGGTCAATATACTGTTCTAAGATTTCTTTTGTCAAACTTTCACCCCTCTTTCTCTCTACCATCTACGAATACAGGTTTTATGAACAAAAACATCACTGCCCCGTTTTGTCTTTGCATATTCAATCCCCTCATCATTCTCTTTTATTTCACGCCCGCATACAGGACAGGAAATTTTAAAGCTTGAGAGTTCTCGCCTTTTTATGTATCTGTATCTCGCCCACATCTGCTCATGCGTAATTATCACTATATATCACCGCCCATATTTCACCTTCAACGCTTCCATCAAATCCTCCTGTACCTCTTTTTTCCCTTGCAAACTTTCCAGCACACGACTATCCATGGTTCCCTCCGTAATCAGATGATGGATGATAACGGTCTCCTGCTGTCCCTGTCGGTATAGTCTGGCATTTGCCTGCTGGTACAGTTCCAAACTCCAAGTAAGCCCAAACCACACAATGATATGCCCGCCGGCTTGCAGGTTCAACCCATGACCGGCCCCGGCGGGGTGCGCCAACAGCATGGAAATTTCTCCATTGTTCCACGCTTCGATCTCTTTCGCGCTTTCCAGCTTTCTTGCCCTAGGGAATTTCTTCTGAATCCGTTCCAGATCATGTCGAAAGCTGTAAAAGCACAGAATCGGTTTCCCGTTGGCGGCTTCTGCCAGTTCTTCCAACATGTCCAATTTCTTATCGCTGGTTTTCACGTAATCCCCATTCGGCAGATACATAGCACCGTTGCTGTATTGCAGAAGCTTTCCCGTAAGAGCCGCGGCCGATGCGGCAGTGATTTCCCCTTCCAGAAACTGCAAATACTGTTCTTTTTCGAATTTCTCATAATCCGCCATTTCTTTTTCGGAAAGTCTGACCGTCTGGATGCTGTCGATTCTTTCCGGCATTTCCAGCCAGTCTTCTGCCTTCATGCTGATGCAGATATCTGCAATCTTGTCATTGATATTCTGTTCCGCCTCTGGCTTCGGCTTGTAGTTAAAAATCGTCGTCTGATTTCTCTGGTTCGGTACAAAATACCGTTCTCGGAATCCGGTTACTGTTTTCCCCAGACGTTCCCCGCCATCCAAAAGATAGATCTGGCTCCATAGATCGATCAGTCCATTGGGGGCAGGTGTTCCCGTCAAGCCAATCACACGGCTGCTGCGGGTAATGTATTTCCGCAGGGCTTTGAACCGCTGTGCCTTTGGGCTTTTGAAACTGGATAATTCATCGATGATAACAGCATCGAAATCCCATCCATCTCCGATGGTAGACAGTTCATTGCACAGCCACACCACATTTTCTCTGTTGATGATGTAGATATCTGCATCCTTGGCCAAAGCCTTACGCCGCTGTGTGGGTGTTCCCAAAATCTTGGAAAGTTTCAGGTGCTTCAAGTGATCCCACTTTTCGCTTTCCCTGCTCCACGTGTCCTCCGCCACCCGCAGCGGTGCAATCACCAATACCTTGTTAATCTCAAAGCAGTCATAAATCAGATTGTTGATAGCGGTGAGGGTAACCACTGTTTTCCCCAAGCCCATCTCCAAAAAGAGGCCACATCTGGGAGTGTTATAGATATGCTGTTCTGCCAGCTGTTGATATTTATGGGGTACGTATTTCATTTCCATCACCTCCCATCAGGCTGAATATGTCGATATAGGTTTTCGCCATTTCTTTGCTGTCGATCACGCAGATCGTGAACCCCAATCCAGTCAGTATTTTATGCACGCTCTCTTGCAAGCGTCTGGGCTTCTTCCCCGGTGCCTTCAGCTCCGCAAAAAACACCCTGCCTTTTGGGGCTAAAATGATGCGGTCAGGCAGTCCCGACGTACTGGGAGAGACAAATTTTAAACATAGCCAACCTTTCTTCTTACATTCCTGCACGAAAAATCGTTCAATTTCGCTCTCTTTCATCCGTTTTCCTCCTTTGTAACTTTCAAAGGTTACACGCCAAAACGTTGATTTTTCAATGTTTTCAGGCACTATTGTAACTTTCGTAACCATTTTCCCATAAAGGCTAACGGATTAAGGCGTTTATAGAATTTATAGGTTCTATAAAAACCTATAAATTCTATAATTTAAACTACTTACACATAGATTTTAAGTTACAAAGTTACAAAACCTCTGAAAACGTTGATTTTTCAATGTTTGCGCCATGTAACTTTCTATGGCCGGAAAGTTACATTTTTCTGACAAATCCCTTCTGAACACCATACAATTCTGAAAATCTGATGCTTTGTTTCACTCGTTCCCACTCGCCGGTTTTCAGAATAACTTCATTGATTTCCTTGCTTTTCTGGCGGGTCAAATCCTTCTTTTCCCCGTTGAAAAGCTCACACCATACCTCTAAGGCGCATACCTTTTCCCGCCGTTTTGTTGCATGAATATTCATATCAAAGCCATTATTTTGTATAAAATCTCGTCTTGCATACAGTTCCATACTGTCCCAGTTTTCCGGCAGCAACTTGTCCAGATATTCCTTGATATCCCCCGCCAGTGGGCTTTCCTCCAGATGCCGATCCTGTTCTTCTTCCGCCAGCTGTTTCAGCTCTGCATCTTCGATATGGATTTTCTCATCCCTACGGAACAGGGAAACGGCTTCCGCCCAGATCTGCCCTACCGTTTCGGTACCCAGCTCTTCCCACATATTCTTTGTTGCTTTCTCCGGGTTTACGTCCACAGGCCAGAAACGGCGGTTCCCCGTCATGTCCTTTAAAAAATCATAAGTATTTGTGGTACCAAAGAATACACACTGCCGCTTGTAGGTTTCCACATGATGCCCGTATGCGGCTCTGTATGCGTCCTCGCTTTTCGCAGTAAACAACTTGATTGCTTCTACCTCATGGCGCTTCATAGCCGCCAATTCTGCCATTTCAATAATCCAGAACCCCTGTATCTGTTCATAGGCTTCCTTCCCCTGCACCGTAGTCAGGGAATCGGAAAACCACTCCTGCCCCAGTTTTTTCAGCAGGGAGCTTTTCCCGCACCCCTGTGGGCCAACCAGCACCAGAACATTATCGTACTTGATGCCTGGCACAAAGATTCTGGCCACGGCGGCCACCAGAGATTTTTTTGTGATCTCTCTGGTATACTTGCTGTCCTCTGCGCCCTGGTAATCAATCAGCAAGGTTTCCAGTCTGGGAACACCATCCCAGACAAGCCCGTTCAGATAGCCCCGTACAGGGTGATATCTGTTTTCATTTGCAATTAGCATCCAGGCATCCTCGATGATAGCTTTTCCCTTGATCTGATAGACTTTCTCCATGTAATGCCGCAAACCTGCATCATCCGCATCTGTCCAATCTCTTTCCTTGGTATCCTTCTCCCAGGGCGTTGTCCCAAACACCTTATATTTTTTCGTAAATTCATTTTTACGGATTTTTCCTTTGATGGCTGCATCGTTGGCCAGAATGATTTTTGCGTTATTGATGGTAGGCAGGCATTTGCCCTTCTGGTCTACATCCAGTTGCAATGCCCACTCTCCATCTTCTTCAGTATCACCGCCGATGCCTTCAAAATCCTTCTTACAGCCCTCTATTCTCTCCTGCTGCATCTTCAAACGAACCTTTTCATCCTTCGATGCCAACTCCTGCATCCGCAAATAGGATGGCAGTTTTACCGTAGGCGTGCCGTCTTTTGCCTCATCATCCAAGTCCCTGAATTTGTGGATTCGCACCAAGTCGAAGGCGTTGCACAGCATACCTCCAGCGGGGTCTGTGGCATGGTTGGAATACAGGAATTTCCCATCGTCGTAAACAATGGCGCCTGCGGCCGTACTGCCGGCAGCGTAGGTGTATCTGTCCGCCATATCGCAGGCAGTATAAACGCCGGGCAGGAAGGTTTCCATTGCTTCTTCCACGTTGTATGCACGGCAGAACGCACCAACAATCCCGTTTTTCGTTGTGGGATCCTCCTGCTTTTTCAGCATTCGTTCCCGGTTTTTCTTCGTCCTGCCGGAGGTAGGCCATTCGCCAACATCGTGCCAATCAGTGTATTTCGCCAGCACTCCATCCGCAGAGAGCAAATCCCCTTCCGCTGTTTTAAAGACATATTCTGCCCCCATGCTGGTACTGGGCCAGTACATCAGTCTGTGGGGCTGATAGGTGGAATCATCGAACTGGTCAATACCGATTTCCTCTGCGATTTTACGGGAAATCGCTTCAAATTCCTCTGCGCTGACAGATCTGTCCAATGGGATCAGCAGACGCAGACGGGGCTTTTCCGGTGTATGCTTGTGAGTAGAGTAAACGCACCAGGCACAGGAGAGGAAGATGTCCAGCTGATCGCAGAAATCTACTGCAGCATAGTCGGCATCCAGCGTTATGATATCCCTGTAATCCACACAGTCCGCCTTTCTGCGTCCGTTTTTCAGCTTACCGCCGACAAAGCCGCCAACATCCTTGATTGCGTCCTGCTGAGACTTCGTCATGTTGAAGTATTCACCCTGAGATTCAGATGTTCTGCAGGTTGTCCGCAGCCGCTCCGTCAAATCCTCCCAAGTAATAGCAGTATTTTTCCAGATTGCCGTTGTACGGCTTCCGCCGGTTGCGATAGTTAGTTTTCGCATAATTTTCCCCCCCCCCTTTCTTAGTCTTTGAAGTAGTACGGCCCTTCGTAGGCAGATGCCGACAGCGGAAGTCCTTCCGCCCAACTGATAGGTTGCCCCATGATAGATGCAATTTCTTCTGCGGAGCTTGTGCCGATGGGCGTATCTACAATTGCCTCATCGTGGACGTGAAAAACAATTTCGTATCCCGCATTTTCCAGTTTGACAATACTTTCGGCCAAGCAATCACGGGCAAAGGCCTGTACGATGTTTTCCACCAGTTTTCCGCCCCATGTTTCCAGTTTCGACCACGTTCTTGTAGTTTGGTTCATGCCCATGTAGGCGATAGAAGGGCTTCCGAAACGGTTCTGACCAATTTCTGGCTTTACATAGGCAATCCGCCTGCCGCTAGGTAAACGGATAAACAGAATACCAGCTTCCCGGCTGAACCGGATACCGTGCCGGATTGTTGACGGCTTCCCCCGGATCGCATCCATGGCAGCCTTCTCCACCGTTTTCCAAAATCGGGTGATCGCAGGGTTGGATTGCCGCCACATATCAACCAAGGGCTGCAGTTCTTCTTCTTCCAATCCCATCTCCAGTGCGCCCATATTTGTCAATGCAGATGTACCTCCGCCGTAACCCAGGGCCAGTTCTGCGATTTTCCCTTTCTGCCGCAGATGCCCGTTTACACCGTGTTTTTCCACAGGCACTTTGAACATCTGGGAGGCGGAGGCACAGTATATGTCTCCACCGTTTTCAAATACATCTAAACGCCATTTTTCATCTGCTAAATAAGCAATCACACGGGCTTCGATGGCAGAAAAGTCGGAAACGATAAACCGTCTGCCCTCTGATGGGATAATCATGGTTCTGATCAGTTCGGACAACGTATATGGAACAGGGAAGCACAGACTGAAACTATCGTAGTCCCCGTTTTTCACCATTTCCCTGGCTAAATCCAGATCCTGCAAATGGTTCTGCGGAAGATTCTGAACCTGCAGAATCCGTCCTGCCCATCTGCCGGTTCTGTTGGCACCGTAGAACTGCAAAATACCTCTGATTCTTCCATCCTTGCAGATAGACCGTTGCACTGCTTTGTATTTCGCCACAGATGTCTTTGCCAGATCCGCGCGAAGCTGCAACACTTCTTTCAATACCTTATCATCTGATTGTTTCAGCAGTTTCTTGACCGCTTTTTTATCCAGACTTTCTACATCTTCACCGGTTCTTTCCTTGACCCATTTTTTCAGCTGGGCAACAGAATTAACATTGTCCAAATGGGTCAGACTGTACAACTTTGCTTCTCCTTCTGCCTTGTGGGTTTCATCGTAAATAATGGCGTTTTCCATCAGTTCGGTGTCTATCCGAATACCCCGTTCTAGCATACGCTGGTCAATTTCCCATAGTTTCTGTTCTGACGGATGCAGAGGGAAGCGTTTCAGTTTTGTTTTGATGGCTCTTTCCACCGCTACGTCCTGGATGCAATATTCCTTGAACACCGCCCATTTTTCAGGGTCATGGTGCGGCAGATTTTGGGTTCTTCCGCCATTTGTCTTTGTGGGCTTGCAGGGCTTGGAGAAGTAATTGATCAATGCCTTACCTCTCGCATCCTTCTGTTCTGCCAACCCCAACGCCTCCGCTACGCCTGCCAGTGTCTGAGGCAGTCCCAGTTCGGATGCAGCCACAGCAGAACACCGCCACTGCTCCGGCGGCATCGGCAAACCCAGATACGCCCCAATGCAGGTTCGTTCGAAATTGGCATTGTAGGCGGTTTTGATGACATCTGCATCCATCAGACTGTCCATAATCTCCGGTGGCAGTTCTTCCCCGCTTGCCAAATCAATAATCTGTATTTCTTCATCATCGAACGCATACGCAAAAAGCAGGATTGTAAAATCAGGGGATTCCGCATAGCGGTAAACCCCCGTTTTCATCAAGTCCTCACTGCTGTAGGTTTCGATATCGATGGATAATTCACGCATACAGCATCCCTCTCCTTAGTTCAGGAAATCGTCCCCATCTTCTTCAATCAGACCGGCAAAGTCATCTTCCACTCTGCTTCTGCCACCGAGAGGTTCACCGTCTTTCACTTTCATCAGGTGATTCAGACCACAGGCGATTCCCTTGTTGCCGTTCGTATTGAAGGCATAGAAATTGATGGACGCATGACCGTAGCAGCCGCTGTACAGTTCTGTGCTGTCAATGATTGGCTGACCGTTTTTATATACCAGACCAGGCTTCTGTTTTGCGTTTGCGTTTACAAAATAGTGACCTGCGTAGGTCTCATCATCGGGATATTCCTCGTCACCGTCCCGCAGAGGCAGTTTCATTTTTGCGGGGATCTTGCCGCCGAATTTGGATAACCCTGCCTGCTTTGCTGCTTCGATGGCTTTGTTGATGGCTGCGATTGTTTTTGTATCTGTTTTGGGAATCAGCAGTGCCACAGAATATTTGGGGTCGCTGTCGTTGATGCTTTTGGGTTCAAATACAGTCAGATAGGAAAATCTGACGATGCCTGTTACTACCTTTGTTGCGTTATTCATGTTGTTATCGTTTGCCATGTAAAATCATCCTTTCTCATTCTTCAACCAAATGTTCAAAATCTGCTTTTGCCGCTTCCGCGGAATGCAGCGCAGGGCGATTGTCTGATTCAGGTACTAGCGTAGGCTTACCCACAGGTTTGATGACATACTCCCCAAGGATTTTCTGGAAATCCTTTTTCCCCAGATATTTTTCTAACGCCCCTAAACCGATCAGCTTTCTGGGGTAGAAGCTATCTTCGTTGTAGCCCTTTGCAATCAGCTGGGCGGCAACCAGAGTGTCATCGATGGCGAAGGTTCTGTTGCTTCTTCCCTCTACGACCTTATAGCCGGGGAAGGTTACGCCGTTGTTTACCGCCTCGTCCAGGGCGTACTCCTTAATCAGCGTTGCCCATTTCGCCAGCGCCTCCGCCTGTTCCAGAATCTCAGAAATTTCTTCCGGGTTCAGCTGGGCAGGCTTCTTGAAATCGAACTTTGCCAGTTCCAGTTTCCGTTCTGCATACGCCCTGCAGAAGGGTCTTGCTTTGCAGAAATTTGTATCACAGTGATTTCCTGCACAGAATTCTTCCGTGCCGAAGAAAGCCTTTTCCGCTGCGGGTCGGATTTCTTCCCCCCATGCCTTCAAGTCCTCTGCCGACATTGTGGCATCATCGATGTTATCGATACGGGGCTGGAAGATGCACATATTCACCTCTGTGATGTCGTACAGGAAATCGTAGGCCGCCAACGCGCCCAAGGCGTATAAACGCATCTGCGGATTGCCTTCCGCCTTGACAGGCACACCCTTGCCGTATTTCAGGTCAATGACTTCCAACGTGCCGGCAGCGATAATCAGACAGTCACCAGTGCCGAAGCCCTCAGGAACGTATTCTGAGAAGTCCAGACGCTGTTCCAGCAGCAGAATGGCGCTGGGGTCTTTCCCCTTCGCGCTGTTGAATCGTTCAATAACGAAATCCCTGTAGGCATCTGTGTATTCTTCCATCTCGTCATCGATTTCCAGATCCTTGATGGCTTTGTGGTATTTCGCCTTGGTGTATTCTTTCGTGGCCAAACGGATCTTTGCTTCCCCCAAAGCATGAGCAACGGTACCCTCAGCAGCGTATGCACTAGGCTTGTCCTGTACAGTGCCTTCCAGCAGGATAGAGCCGGGGCAGGCAATCCATTTTTTCGCCCCGGAGGCAGATAGTTTTGCGTGTACATCAGGCATTTACAGCACCGCCTTTGCTTCTTCCAGTGCCGCAGAATAAAATTTTTCATCCAAACCGGACAGGTTGTCTGCACCGTAGTTTTTCAGAATCTGCTTTGCGGTTGCCGCACCATGTTTTTTGCTGACCTTTGCAATGGCAGCTCTTACCTCTTCGATGCTGATTGTTACTTCTGCGCCTTCCTCTGCCACTGACTCCGCAGGCTGTTCCATGGTAGGCTCTTCTGCGGGTTCTTCCGCAGGGGCTACCTCTGGTGCTTCTGCAACAGGTTCTACGGGCTGTGCTTCTGCAGGTTCTTCCAGACTGCGGGCAAAACTCTTTGCCATGTCCAGAATATCGGGGTTTTTCATAATGTCTTTTTCTTCGATGGTGATTACAATGTTCATGTATGTACCTCCTTTAAATTTCCATGCTGTTCAGGATGTCACGCAATTTCAGCAATTCATCCCTGTTTAATGTGATGCCCTTGGAGCATTTTGTGTGATCCTCTTTCCAACCTCGTAGATCATACAGCTCTCTGTGATTATTCCAGCTCACTAAGTTTAGCTCCCTGGTATACTCTCCTTCGGATATGACACCGAAATGCTTAACAACTTCACACTTGATTCCCGCCATTTTTTCTTTTCCTCCTTTTTTCCGCATAACCCTTCCACCGGTCTTTATTAGCCTGGTAGTAAGCCTTTTTATATTCTTTGAAATACTCTCTTTTCTTTTCTCGATACTCCAGACCATATATAGAGCAACGTTCTTTGTTAGCCTGGTACCATTCTTTTGTAGTGGCTTTCTTCTTTTCCTTATGGTCCTGGTAGTACTTCCTCTGATATTCCGCATCCTTTTCTTTGTTATCGATGCGGTATTGCCTTTTATACTCGCTGCGTTTACTTGGTTCCCTCGCGCCAGATATTTCGTCGATATCCCGCTCAGCCAGAAAATCCGCGTGGGTAAGACCGTCGTTTATGCAATCCTCAAAGATGCAGTTAAAGCAGTCATAATTACACTTTTCCATCTAAATCACCGCTTTCAACGGATCTCTGTGTTTTTGCTTTTTGTTTCTGATTATAAAGCTTCCATTTTTCTTTATTTTCCTCGTAGTACTTTTTCTGGGCGGCTCGCACCTTTTCTTTATTTTCCTCGTAGTACTTTTTCTGGGCGGTTCGCACCTTTTCTTTATTTTCCTCGTAGTACTTTTTCTGGGCGGCAGCTACCTTTTCTTTATTTTCCTCCCGGTACTTTTTCCGGGCGGCAGCTACCTTTTCTTTATTTTCCTCCCGGTACTTTTTATAGATGGCTCGCACCTTAGGGGAGGTTTTATATTCTTTCGCCCCCGACAGCAAATCGATCTCCTTTTCCGCCTTGTAGTCCTCAGCGGTCAGGTCGTCGCAAATACAATCTTCATACGGGCACGAGAAGCAATTTCTGTCACATACCGCAGACAATGTCTCTCCCTCCTGTTCTGTTTCAAATCCGCAGACGTCTGCGGATTTCCCATTGCAAAAACCCTCCGTTTCTGCTACTATGTAGTTGAACTATTTTCTTTTTCCCCAGAGAAGTGCCACCTTCAAAGGGGGATTTTTTTTATTCCTTGTGAAATGCCTTTTTGCATAAGGCCAATGCCAGGAAAAACCCTGCCAGCAGTTCCAGCATCGTCAGCACCCGACCGGGGTTTTGTTCTATAACGCCGACAAGAGCCGTTTCAAACACCGCTACCGCCAGCATGATGCAGACCACTTTCAGGCTGTTCCAGGCAATCTCGCACAGCTTGTCCAGCACCGCATAGCGGCGGTTTCTGCGCTCTCTGGCAATTTTTCTTTCTGCTGCTGTTGTCATAGTTGAACTCTCCTCTCATTCCTCTGATGCCACAAGAGGGACGATATTGTTCGGGTCGGATACATCGTACCCCTCATACTTCCGCAGAAATTCTTCTACTGCCTCTCTGCGGCATTTCAACTGCCCCAGCTTCAGGAATGGCAGCAGACCCGCATCCTTCAATCCATACACTCTGGTAGGATTGCACTTCAAAATCTCCGCAACCTCTTTTACTGTGTAGAGCATAGGTTCCATAGGAACACCTCCTTATCTCCTACTTTTTGTTCCCCTCTGCCGCTTTGTCGTCTTCTCCTGCATCAGATTGCCAAGCGCCCGTTCCAGCGTTTCCGCAATCTGCAAAATCTTGTCCAGTTCAGTTTCGGATTCCTGCAGTTCTGGTTCTTCCGTATTCAGATCAGGTTCCAGAATGACAGCGTTTTCCATGGCGAAGGTTGTAATCTTCTGCAGGAGCTGAATCATTGGCAGCCCTGTCAAAATATGTAATTCTCTCAGAGTGTTGTAGGTATCAGCTGATACCCTCATTACCGCTGTTTCATTTACAGAAACAGGCTTTGGACGGGGTTTTGCGGTAAAAGTCAAATTTTCCATTATGTATTACCTCCATAAACTTTCAGGGCTTGCCTGAATTATTTTTCCGTCAAAAGGTTCTTTAATCTTCATGGTGAAACCGGGGCAGGAATCGTATATATCTCTTGTTTTTAGCCCAAGAAATGTGCAGTGTCCCATTTTAGTTTCAACGAAATAGTACTGTTTTGAAACCTCACTGTACATCGGTACCCAATGTCGTACATAGAATTTGCAGTCTTCACAGGACTTCTCTTTTTCATAATCCCTTTTAGCGATTAAAAGTTCTTCCATCTCAGATTGAAGCGCTATTATCTTTCCACTAAGTGTTTCGATTTTATCGTTATTGCCCACCCTATTCACCTCCTATCTTGACTTCCATTCAGTTTTTTCCTATTCTTGAATTACAGACCGTTGCCGCGGTCAAGTATAAAAGAAAGGAGATCACCTCTATGACTTTTTATGACTGGATTATTCGCCTTCAAAATCGGGATACACCCACCGGCGATCTCGCTCAAGATATTTTTCATGATAAATCCTTTCCCACAACTGCTTCTTTAGAAGAAATAGAGCAGTATATTCGTGATCGGGCAAAAAGTGAAAAAGTACTTGATGCGTTTAAGACAGCTAAACGAAGCTATCTGGCGTATTGCAAGGATCATCACGAATAAGAATCACCGTCCCGCTTGTTATATCGGGGTTTCCGTACTTTCCTTTTAACTGGTAACCCTGATATAACCCAAGTGGCAGGATTTTAATGCTATCCCTTTTTTTCAGTTCGTTTATGAGATCCTTTGTACCGAAATGCTCCATCATACTACCTCCTTTAACTGTATTTCCACCTTTATTCCACAGTTCTCTATGTTCCATTGGGATCACCTCCTTTAACTTGCGTCCTTTTTTTTCCAAGAGCGTTGCTGGCAGTGCTTTAGCACAAACCAAAAAAACTAAATAACTCTCCCCACTGAGCGAGGTGTGCTGACACCTTGCTCTTTTGCATATTCCGAGAAAATTTCCATAAAATCCAAATCAGAAAAATACAGCCTGTACAGCAATACCGCTTCTCTTAAATAAAACGGCTGTTTTCCAGAAATTTTTCTATGTAATGTTTCTCTTTCTATACCCAACTCCATTGCTGCCTTTGCTATGGTAATTTTTCTGGATTTTAATAATTTCCTCAGCTTTGTTTCCACTCTTGGCATCGCATCTCTCCTCTCTCTTACAGAAAATACTCAATGCTCACGCCGAAGTAATCCGCAAGGATTTTCAGCTTGTCCGCTTTTTTCTTGACTTTTTTAAACCGCATTCTTTTCCGCCTCGCTTTCTTCCTTACTGAATAGCACGCTTTTGTCCATATCAGGGAAAAAACATTTGTTAATTTCGCATACTTCCTCCCATGTGAATGGAGCAATTCCATTTAATTTGTTATAGAACGCCCTCTCAGAAACCCCAATTCTGCTCGCTATCGCTTTTTTCTTTATTCCTCGTTTTGCGATTTCACCAACTAATGTTTTGTACGCTGTTTTCATATCTTCACCTCCTCTAAACTTCATTTAAATGATGTTTATAACTCAATTATATCAATTAATTGAAGTTTGTCAACATATTTTTATAAATAATTTTCATTTTATTGAAGTTTTCTTCTTGACTATATTCAAACTAATATATATAATCAAGTTAACAGGAAGTTAATGGAGGTGAGTAAATGGGATTTGAAATTATAAATAAAATTAAAAAAGAAAGAGGACTTACAAACGCTCAGATTGCAAAAATGTCTGGCGTAACACTAAGCACCCTCGATAAAATAACCGCAGGAATCAACACAAACCCGAAACTCGATACATTACAGGCGATATGCAAGGTTTTAGACTGCAGGCTTGATGATTTTGACGATTCTCCTCGTCCGAAAAACGAAAATGATATTTCTGCTGATGATATCAAACTTATAAGAAGATATAACAGTCTTGATGATCACGGAAAAGAAATGGTTAATATCGTTTTGGATAAAGAATCTGACCGCTGTGAGAACGAATATATGGAACTTGTTGCCCGCGGTGGCAAATACAAAGTGAAAAAAGAAGATGTTGTTAAATGGGCGAAGCAGTTAGATTTGGACGATTACGAAGAAGACCATGACCTTGGATAATTTCCAGTAATCACCTAATGAATTGATTCCGATAAAAATTTACAATAATTCCTATCAAAATATAGGAGGTTATTGTAAATGTACGAACACTACAAAAAAGCAAGGGATATGTCCTGGAAGGTTTTGATTGACAGCGGCATCAACAGTCTTCCTGTGGATTTGTGGAAAATCGCAGAACATTTCGACCTGCGAATGCACGCCTATTCCAAATCCGGTATTATTCCGTTTCTAAGAGAAGATGTTTTGCAGGGGGACGGATTTATCGTTTATATCGATAACAGAAAAGAGATTTTTATAAACGATAAAATCAATAATAGACCACGCCGTCGCTTCACCATGGCTCATGAATTAGGTCATGGTATCCTGAACCACGATATCAGCAATGTACACTACCGTAACAATGAAAATGACAGCCAGACGGACGCGCAGGAATTACAAGCAAATGTTTTCGCCAGAGATATCTTGATGCCTGCTACCGTCCTTGCGGCTTTAGATATACATACACCAGAAGAAATAATGAAACTCTGCGATGTCAGCCGCCGTTCAGCGGAAATTAGAGCAGAGCGGATGGAGGAGCTATATCGAAGAAATATGTTCAACCGACATCCGGCAGAAAGAAAAGTAAGAGAGCAATTTGACGATTTCATCAGAAATTATCGAAAATAAATAAAAAAATCCCCCTTCCCGCTACCAACAGGAAAGAGGATTCAGGCGGTATTTGTATAACCACCTACTCGCAATAGGATTATACCATGGTACCGCTTTTATTTCTATACTCAAATTTAGAATAAAGGAGGTATTTTTTTTTTATGAAAGGCGGAACGAGAAAACGTGGTAAAACATGGTCATATTATTTCGATGCCGCCCAGGTTGGCGGTCAAAGAAAGAAAATTGAAAAAGGTGGTTTCCGTACCAAGAAGGAAGCTGAATCGGCTCTGGCCAAAGCCATTGCCGAGTATGATAATGCCGGACAGGTATTCAAACCGACAGAAATCAGTGTCAGCGACTATCTAGATTTTTGGTTTGAACAGTACTGCAAAGTGAATTTGACCGAAAACACCCAGCAAACCTATGCCACACTGATTAAAAAACACCTCAAGCCGCAATTCGGCATTTATCATCTGAAATCACTCCAAGCTGCCACTATCCAGAGCTATATCAATGCACTTAAAGGCAAGGGATACTCCAAGGCAAGCATCCAGTCCATCTACATTGTGCTTTCTACGGCTATGAATTACGCCGTTGAGCCGTTGCAGTATATCAAGGACAATCCATGCAGATTAGTTAAAATAGGGGCTGTTGCAAAGCCTGTGAGAGAACGCATCGTGCTGACCGATGACGAATTCCGTAGAATCCTGGAACGCTTTCCAGTTGGTTCCCGCTACTACATTCCCATTATGATTGGATGGAACTGCGGGTTGCGTATCAATGAATGTTTTGGGTTGACTTGGGATGATGTAGATTTTGAAAACCGCACCATTTCCGTTGAACGCCAGATTGTGAGAAGGGATGTTGGCGGGTGCAGCGGATTGTCCATCAAAGACCCAAAATATAATTCCAAAAGGAAAATCAAATTTGGGGAATCCCTCTACAAAATTTTGAAAGCTGAAAAGAAACGTCAAATGGAAAATGAACTCAAATACGAAGAATTTTTCACAGTATATCGGCTCATCGATTTTACGGATGAAAAGGGAGCGACCAGGAAACGGATTGTTGGAGTACAAAAAAGCCTTTTCAATGGTGCAAACCGAATCAATTTTATCTGTATAGATGAAAATGGGGAAATGACCACAAAAAGCAGCTTTATATACTGCCAAAAGGTTATCCGGCAGGAGCTTGGAATCAATTTTGATTATCATAGCCTGCGGCACACCCACGCTACCAGATTGATTGAGGCCGGCGCAAATGTAAAGGCAGTTCAGCAAAGACTTGGCCATAAAAATATCGTGACAACGATGAACACCTACGTACACCATACGGAGGCCATGGCACAGGAAACTGCGAATCTATTTGAAAGTGTTGTGAACGGCTTGCCACCGAAGCAGTAATTATGGTGGCAAATCGGTGGCAAACCACAAAAATACGTTTCAAAAAGTGTCAGAAACCTTGATATCACAATAAAGTATTTATTCGGAATTTTTAACAAAGCCTTAAGTTTTCATTCACAAAATGTCCATATTTTCATTGTATACTACAAGAGAAGTCAAAAGGACGCCCCCTTTTACTTCCCGCCTGCGGCTCTCTTCCCCGAACAGCCGCAGGCACCCCTTCCCAATTTCAGGGCATAAAAAAGCATGTTACATTTTTTGCTTAAAATAAATATAGTAATACACCCTCCCCTTAGAAAAAAGCAGTCTACCCGGACTGCTTTTTTCTTTTGCATCGTTACATATAACTTTTCTTCCAAATGGAAGGAGTAAACAACATGATGATGGGAAAAATTTCCAATCTGCCCAACAGCATATCAAAACATAAAACCACCTTGGAAAATTCAGAGAAAAAGAAGAAATTCTCCACAGGACCAACCTTGGCAAAACCGGGACCAACATTTCCCAAGCAGGTCACAACAGAGGTGAGCGATGTTGTAAAATCATAGTTATCCAAAGAAATCAGGATGAAAGAGCCCAAAAGAAGCAGGAGATATACAACGATATACCCCGTCACCCCGCTGACAATGTCCTCTTCGATCTTTGTCCCATCCAACTTAATCAGGTTTACAGAACGAGGATGCACGATACGTTTGACCTCCCGATATGCCATTTTTACCAAAATAATCACTCTGGATACTTTGATGCCACCCCCGGTGGAGCCTGCACAGGCCCCCAAAACCGTCAGACAGAAGATCAAAGTCTTGGAAAATTCCGGCCATACATCAAAGTTCGCCGTAGCAAAGCCCGTAGTCGTTACAATGGCTGCCACCTGGAATGCCGCATGACGGAAAGCAGATTCCAAAGTGGGATACAAATTGTAAATATTAACAGTAATCAAAACAATGCTGGCAAAGACAATACCAATATAATACCGCAGCTCTTCATTTTTCCAGATATTTTTCAAATCCTTCAACATCAGCAGATAATACAGGTTGAAATTCACCCCGAACAGTAGCATAAATACCGTAATAACGTATTCAAAATACGCATTATCATAGCCTGCGATGCTGGCATTCTTGATGGCAAAGCCCCCTGTCCCCGCTGTGGAAAAGGCATTCACAATGCTGTCAAACAAGGGCATGCCGCCCAACAATAACAGCACCATTTCAATGATAGTCAGCGCAATATATATTTTATACAGCAGCTTCGCTGTAGATTTTACCTTGGGTACCAGCTTGGAAACCATGGGTCCGGGGGCTTCCGCTTTCATCAGATACATAGTACGGTCATCCCCCAGAGGCATAATCGCCAGCATAAATACCAGGATACCCATACCGCCGATCCAATGGGTGAAGCTGCGCCAGAACAAAATACTCATGGGCAGCCCCTCAATCTCCGTCAGTATGGTGGCACCGGTGGTGGTAAAGCCCGATACCGTTTCAAAAAAGCAGTTGATATACCCGTCTATGGTACCGCTCAAATAAAAGGGCAATGCCCCCAAAAAGGACATCCCAATCCACGACAACGCTACAACAATAAAGCCTTCTCGTCCATAAATCCGTTTATTCTTCGGTTCTCGGAGGGCCAACACCGAACCCACGATCAGACAGGCTATAATGGTTCCGATAAAGGCAACTGCCGCCCGTTGTTCTTTATACCAGAAAGCAACAAATGTGGGTATCGCCAGCAATGCACCTTCTATCCGAATGATATTGCCCAAAATATAGGCAATCATATTAAAATTCATAATCCTTCACCAATCTTAGATATTATTTCAAGATATCCTTCAAATCCATCAGATGCATATTTCTCGTTACAACAATGACACTATCCCCAATCTCAATGGAGTCATTACCGCCGGGGATAATAACCCTGCCATTGCGGATGATGGTGGCTACCAGCAGTTCCCCCCTCATCTTCAGATTTTTCAAAGGGACACCAACCACTGCAGATTTTTCCCGCACCTTGAATTCCAAGGCTTCCACCTGATTATTTACCAGCTTATGCAGGGTTTCTACATTACTGCTGCCGGCGGAATTCTGCATGGCCCGTACATAGCGGACAATATTGCTTGCCGCGATAGTCTTTGGAGAAATGAACCCGTCGATGTCCAAAGTATCCAAAATTTCATCAAAGGAAATACGGTTGATCTTCGCAATGACCTTGGAAACCTTTTTCGCCTTGGCATACAGGGAAACAACGATATTTTCTTCATCCATCCCCGTCAGGCAAACCAGTGCGTCTGTTTTTTCCAGACCTTCCTCCTGCAGCAGTTCCTTATCGGTACCATCCCCATGGATGATAACCGCTTCTGGCAGAACTTCACAAAGATATTCACAGCGGCCATAATCTATTTCGATGATTTTCACACGCACATGGGAAGCAACCAACGCCTTTGCCAGATAGTACGCCATTCTGCCGCCACCCAAAATCATAACGGATTTTACACCGGTGCGGAAAATACCAATCGTACGGAAAAACTTTTCGATTTCAGTATGGGGTGCTGTCAGATTGATTTTATCCCCTGCCTGTAGCACAAAGTCACCATTTGGAATATGCACCTCTCCGGCTCTCTGCACCGCACAAACCAAAACTTTCACCTGAAATTCCTTGTAGATCGCCCAAAGGGGCATACCATCCAAAACACTATGGGGAGGAATTTTGATTTCTACCAGCTCCACACGCCCCCGGGCAAATACCTCAATCTTTAGGGCAGAAGGGAAACGAAGCAACCGCAAACTTTCTGTTGCTGCTGCGAATTCCGGGTTAACCGTCATACTCAGCCCCAATTCTTCCTTCATTTCGTTGATCTGCTCATAATATTCCGGGTTGCGCACACGGGCAATCGTATGGGGCACCCCCAGCTTTTTGCCCACCAGACAGGCCAGCATATTGACCTCATCAGCAGAAGTAGCAGCAATCAGCAGATCCGCACCGGGCACCCCTGCTCTTTTCTGTACCGCCATGCTGGCACCGTTGCCTTCTACACTAATGATATCCATCGTATTGGATGCGTTATTCAAAACGCGGCTATTATTATCGATTACAATGATGTCATGTCCTTCACCGGAAAGCTGGCTGGCGATCGTACCGCCCACCTTGCCGTCCCCTACGATCACAACGTTCATGGTCGTTCCTCCTTGTTCTTAAAAGGTCTTTGCCCTTTTTCAAAGACCGACAATTCATCATATTATCATATCACTTTCACCTGTCAAATACAAGACTTTTCCCGTTTTTGCATACAACAGGAACCCTTCTATTTCCAGTATTCCCCATAACAAAAGCCCCGGAAGAGCATTGTCTGCCGGAGCTTCTTTTCCATCTGTTTCAATCTCTTATTTCCCGCATTTTTCCTTCAGGATATCCAACAGATCTGCCAGAGCCACTTCGCTCTTTTCGCTGGTTGCCATTTCCTTCAGTTCCGCCTTGCCGCTTTCCAATTCGGAATCACCAAGGATCACGGAATACTTTGCGCCAATCTTGTTTGCATATTTCATCTGCGCCTTTACGCTACGTTCTACGGTATCGCAATCGGCTTTGATGCCTGCTTTTCTCAGTTGGTATGCCAAAGCCTGGGCTTTCAGCAGACCTGCTTCCCCCATGGAGCCAATATAAACGTCTCTTTCAGGGGTTTCTGTGATAGCACCGTTTTGTCTTTCCAAAATCATGATCAGTCTTTCGATACCCAGACCGAAACCAACGGCACCTGTGGGCTTGCCGCCAACCTCTTCCACCAGTTTATCATATCTGCCGCCGCCGCAAACAGTCAGACCATTGGATACAAATTCGAATACCGTTCTTGTATAGTAGTCCAGACCACGGACGATCTTGGGATCGATGGTAAAAGCAATGCCGTTTTCTGTTAGGATATCCTGTACCTTCTGGAAATGGGCGGTACATTCTTCATCCAGACAATCCAGCACAGAAGGCGCATTTGCCACGATCTTCTGACAGGATTCCTCCTTGCAGTCCAGTACACGCAGGGGGTTCTTTTCAAAACGTTCCTTACAGGTAGGGCACAGTTTATCCAGATTCTGACCGATAAATTCTTTCAGTGTTTTATTGTATCTTGCACGACATTCGGGGCAGCCCAGGCTGTTGATCCGCAGTTCTACGCCTTCTACGCCCATTTCTTCCAGCAGAGCCGTTGCCACGGAGATAACCTCTGCATCCTGTGCCGCGCTGTAGGAACCCAGCATTTCGATACCAAACTGGTGGAACTGTCTCTGTCTGCCTGCCTGTGTGTTTTCACAGCGGAAGGTAGGGGAAATGTAGTACAGCTTTGTGGGTTGTGCCTGATTGTGCATCCCATGTTCGATATAGGCACGAACCACGCCTGCGGTGCCTTCGGGGCGCAGGGTCAGGCTTCTGTCGCCGTCATCTGTGAATGTATACATTTCCTTCTGTACGATATCTGTTGTTTCGCCAACGCCTCTGGCGAAAAGCTCTGTAAATTCAAACGCAGGTGTGCGGATTTCACCGATACCGAAGGTTTCGCAGATGCGTCTCATCTTACCTTCGATCTCCTGCCAAGCCTTCACTTCTGCGCCGTAAATATCCTTTGTCCCTTTTACTAACTGGATCATATCCTACCTCCTTGGGGCAAGCCCGTTCTTTTTCTTTCTATCATCTCATCAATACGACCGATGTAATCTTCAATGCGCTTTACGTTGAATACCCGTTCGATGCGGTCTGTTTCAGGATCAACGGTTTTCGTGCTGGCCCCTGCCCCTGCCGCCAGAATGGTCTGCTTTTCCTCCATGATCTGGACATTATAGACCCCTTCCTTACCAGGGTGGCAATAGCCGACGTTTTCAAAATTGCCCACCATATTTTTCTGGCGGTACATATAATAGGGCTCCATGCCCATTTTTTCCGCATATTCCGCGGAAATATCCAGCATCTGTTCCAGCATTTCCGCCGTTGTCATGTCATGCTGGTCCAACTCTTCCCGCAGACGGGATGCCCGCTTCACCGCCAACGTATGCACTGTCACATTATCAGGCTCCAACTTCATGATTTCTTCCATAGTATTGCGCACATCAACGGCAACCTCCCCGGGCAGACCCAAAATCAAGTCCATGTTGATGTTCTGATGGCCTTCCTCTCTGGCTTCCCGGAACACCCGACGGATATCCTCCACTGTATGCTTTCTGCCTACAGCCTGCAGTGTTTTATCATTCATGGTCTGCGGGTTGATGGAAATGCGGTTAACACCATATGCCTTCATCAGACGGAGCTTCTCTCTGGTAATGGTATCGGGACGGCCTGCTTCCACCGTATATTCCATGGAAGCATCGGGATGGAACAATTCCTCCACCTTTTTCAGCAGACGTTCCAGCTGGGCTTCATTCAGGGAAGTGGGCGTGCCGCCGCCGATATAGATATTTTTCATGGTAAACTGCCTGCTATATGATGCCAGCCAGTCCAATTCCTTGAACATAGCATCCAAGTATTCATCCACACGGTTTTTATACTGATGCAGAGGATAGGCCGTAAAAGAGCAGTACAAGCATCTGGTAGGGCAGAAGGGGATGCCGATATACAGGCTGATCTCCTCGGGCTTGTTACCCTGCAAAATCTTCTGCTCCGCCTTTGCCACTTTCAGTGCCAGCGCTGCCTTATGCCCCATAACCAGATAATCCTCTGTCAGAAACGCCATACATTCTGCGTCGCTCTTTCCTTCCTCCAGCAAAATACTCACCAGTTTGGCAGGGCGCACCCCCGTCAATAAGCCCCACTGAGGTTTGATGCCTGTTTCTGCTTTCAGCAGTTCAAAAATGGTGCGCTTGACGATGCGTTTCTGTTCTTTTTCTGTCAGGGTCTTTTCCTCATAGGGCATAGACCATTCCGCCGTTTTTTCCCCACGGCGATAAAGCATTGCCGAAGCAATGCCTTTCTCCATGCGGCTGACCACAGTGATTTCTCCCATCAATTCCTCCACCCGGGTATAGTGACGGTTGGCGAGAAATACCTGAATCATGGTCTGCACATCATTTTGCAGTTCATGTCCCTGCAGGACATAATAAATCATTTCTGTATCCATAATCATCAGAACAGCTTTTCACTGTCCAGCAGCAGTGTTACAGGACCATCGTTTACAAGGGCAACCTTCATATCTGCCTGGAACTGTCCCTGTGCCACCTTTTTGATACCCAGTGTCTGGGCTTTGGCGCACAGCTTGGAAAACAGCTCATTTGCCAGTTCAGGGGCTGCACCGCCGGAGTAACCGGGGCGTCTTCCTTTTCTTGCATCACCGTACAGTGTGAAATTGGGCACGATGAGGAGTTCCCCTTCAATATCCATCAGGGACAGGTTCATTTTGCCGTTTTCATCTTCGAAAATACGCAGGTTGATAACCTTATCCAACATATAGTCAATGGTTTTATCGGTATCTGTTCCCAGCATGCCAAACAAAACCATAATACCTTTGCCGATTTCACCAACCACCTGATCGTCGATGGTCACACTTGCTTCTGTTACTCTCTGTAATACTGCTCTCATTTTTTCCTCCTACGATATATCCAAAGATCAGCCAAGGCCGGAAACACGTTCCACTTCTATGATGTCTTTCAGGCTCTTCAGATGTTTTACCACCCGCTCCAGCTGTTCCTTTGTTCTGATTTCCATTGTAATATTGATAATTGCCAGCATATCCTTCGTTGTGCGGACATTGAAGCCCTTTACGGAAATATCATCATCCGCCAGCATACGGCTAATTTCCAGGATCAGACCGACTCTGTCACTGGCTGTCACGCGGATTTCTGCCAGATAGGATGTGTTAGAATCCCCACGGGCATAATGAGCATCCCATTCCGCATTGATGAGGCGGGCCCGTTCATCATTGGTCAGATTGATGACATTGACACAGTCCGTACGGTGGATGGTGACACCACGACCACGGGTAACAAAGCCAACAATTTCATCCCCGGGCACAGGGCTACAGCATTTGGAGAAACGCACGGCAACATCGCCGATGCCTTCTACGATGATACCGCTCTTGCTCTTATGCTGTTTAACAGGCTTCTGGTCGATAGTCTTTTCAAAGTCCTTCAAGGCATCCTCTGCCGTCTGGGTCTTGCGTTTTTCCTTCAGATATTCATCCTTCAGGCGGTTGACCACCTGCCCTTCCTTCAGACCGCCGTAGCCCACCGCCGCCAACAGGGCATCCCAGTTTTTGAAGTCATATTTGACCAGAACGATTTCCTGCCATTCGGGGCGCAGCAGATCCTGGGGCTGGAAGCCTTTTTTCTTCATATCTGCCAGAATCATTTCCCGACCGCGAATGATATTTTCTTCCTTCTCTTCCTTCTTGAACCACTGCTTGATCTTGGTTCGTGCCTGAGCCGTTTTGACGATGGAAAGCCAGTCTCGGTTGGGGCCTTTGGAATTCTGAGAAGTAATGATTTCAACGATATCGCCGTTCTGAATCTTATGATCCAGAGGAACGATTTTATTATTGACCCTTGCCCCCACCATTTTGTTGCCGACGGCAGAGTGGATCATATAAGCAAAGTCGATGGGTGTGGAATCCTTCGCAAGCTGGATAACATCCCCCTGAGGGGTGAAAGCATACACCTGTGTGGTAAAAATATTCAAGTCCAGCTTGATGGTATCCAGATATTCCTTGTTATCGGACATATCCTGCTGCCATTCCATGATCTGGCGCAGCCATGCCAGCTTTGCTTCTTCCTTCTTGGCAGATTTGCTAGTCTTTTCGTTTACCTTGCCCTCTTTATATTTCCAGTGGGCAGCGATACCATATTCACTGGTACGATGCATTTCCCATGTTCTAATCTGCACTTCAAAAACCTGCCCCATGGGGCCGATCAGTGTGTTATGCAAAGACTGATACATATTGGGCTTTGGCATAGCGATATAGTCCTTGAAACGACCGGGCATGGGGGTATACATGGTGTGTACGATACCAAGCACGGCATAGCAGTCCTTTACACTATCTACCAAAGCACGAATGGCAAACAGGTCATAAATCTGATCCAGTGTTTTATTCTGGTTCACCATCTTTTTATAGATACTGAAGAAATGCTTCGTTCTGCCGTATACTTTGCCTTTGATGCCGGCTTCGTCCATTTTCGCCTGCAGGTCGTTTACAATATTCTGTACAAATTCATCCCGTTCTTCTTTCTTTTTCTGGATCTTTGCCGCCAGATCGAAATAGGCATCAGGATTCAAATACTTGAAGCACAAATCCTCCATTTCGGAACGGATTTTGGAAATACCCAGTCTGTGTGCCAGAGGCGCATAGATATCCAAGGTTTCCTGTGCTTTTTCCCGCTGTTTTTCGGGCGTCATATAGTTCAGCGTACGCATATTATGCAGTCTGTCCGCCAATTTGATCAAAATGACGCGAATATCCTTTGCCATGGCAAGGAACATCTTACGGTAGTTTTCTGCCTGCGCTTCTTCCTTTGTAGAATAGGACAGCTTACCCAGTTTGGTGACACCATCCACCAGCGCAGCGATCTCTTCGCTGAACAGATTGCTGATGTCTTCATAGCTGTATTCCGTATCTTCAATGATATCATGCAGGATACCTGCCACGATGGTCTCCATATCCAGTTCCAGTTCCGCCAGGATATATGCCACTTTCAAAGGATGGATGATATATGGCTCGCCGGATTTTCTTTTCTGATCCTTATGGGCATCCACCGCCAACTGATAGGCTTTTTCGATCATAGAATAATCATTGGATGGATGGTAAGTCTTGATCTTGTCGATCAATTCCTGATACAGTTGTTTTTCGATTGCTGCCATATTCATCACCCCCTCTTACTGATAAAGATTTTATAATTTTGTCGAAAAAAGATTATAAAAATAATTATACAGTTTCCTATGTATATTTTCAAGATTTTTTCTATAAAAGCCCTATCCTGCGTTCCAGCTTTTCTGCAAGCTCACTTGCAAGAAAGCTGGGAAATAGGATAGGCAAACCGAATGAGCAAAGAAGCGATGCGTAGACAGCGCGATTTGCGAATATAGGCAACGATTCCGAGAGTGTAACACATGGAGCAATCGGCTTTTAGGACGGGCAAGCCGAATGAGCAAAGAAGCGATGCGTAGACAGCGCGATTTGCGAATGTTGGCTTCGATTGCGAGAGTGGAAAGCACAGAGCAATCGGCTTTTCTGCTCCCTATTTCAAAAGCCCCTTGTCATATTTCAGGGAAAGGATACGGGTCAGGCTTTCCTGCACCCTATCCGCCGAAATTTCTCCACTCTCAATGGCTTCTGTCAGGCTTTCCGCCGCTTTCTCCAAATCTGCCGGCATCAAAACCATATCCACGCCTGCCTGTACCGCCCGTAACGCGCTTTCCCCCGCGCCGTATTCCTCCACGATAGCCCCCATGTTCATGGCATCGGTAATAATAATACCATCAAAGCCCATATCATCACGCAAGAGCCAACCAATCGCCGGGGAAAGAGTCGCCGGTATATCAGCAATAGCATTCGGTGTTTTGATGTGCCCTACCATGATGAAGTCCACATGGGCAGCAATGGCTTCCCGGAAAGGCAGAAACTCTACATTCCGCAGCCGTTCAAAATCGTGTTCCACATAGGTCGCTCCGTCATGGCTGTCCATGGCGGTGTCTCCATGCCCCGGGAAATGCTTGGCACAGGCACTGATGCCCGTTCCTTCCATGGCTCTGATAAATTCGCCGACCTTTTCCGCTGCCGTCTTTGGGTCGGAAGAAAAGGCTCTGGTGCCGATCACGGGATTCTCAGGGTTCGTATTCACATCAGCAACGGGGGCAAAATCTACATTCACGCCCAGTTCCGCCAATTCTTCCCCAATGGTCTGCCCCACTGCTGCCGCGTCTTCAATCTCCGCTGCCGCAGGAATGGGTTCATGGGGAATATTGCTCTTATCCAGACGAGAAACCAGCCCTCCCTCCTCGTCAATGCCGATGAAAAGAGGTAGGTCTGCCGCCGCCTGCAAGTCTGCCGTCAGCTGCTTTGTCTGCTTTGCCGTATCCAGGTTTTCCGCAAACAAAATCACCCCACCAATATGATATGCAGAAATCGCTTCCTTTGCTTCTGTCGAAAGGGTCGTCATGCCCGTTCCATCAGCATTTTGTCGAAAATCTGCCATCAAAAGCTGCCCCGCTTTTTCCGCAGGGGTCATATCATCGATGATGGTTTGTATGGTTTCTGCTTTGATCTCCGTTTCTGTTTTCGGCGGTGTCTCTACCGTTTCCTTCTGCTCCCCACAGGCGCCAACTGCAAAAGAAAGGCACCCCGCCAGAAGCAAAGTCAGTAATTTTTTCATTTTCGTTCCCCCTTTTGTAAATTCTTCCCTTTTTATCATAATTTCTTCATCAGATACCCTTTCTCCTTTAAAATAAACAGAGTTCTGGGAAAAAACAAGTCCTTATCTTTTCTTTTTCATATCTTTTTAGTATAATTAGACTAGGAAATTATGTGATGAAAAAGGAGAACGTTTATGAAACTGCAGAAATTACTCAGCTACGTGCGTCGTGCCGTGGATGATTATCATATGATAGAAGAAGGCGATAAAATCGCCATTGGTGTTTCTGGCGGGAAGGACAGCATCTGTCTCCTGATGGCTTTGAAACATCTGCAGCGTTTTTATCCCAAGCACTTCGAGATCGAAGCCATTACGGTCTCTTTGGGTCTGCCCGGTGCAAAATATGATGATATCCAGGCCCTTTGCGACGAACTGGGTGTCCACTATACCGTGGTCAACACTGATATCGGTCAGATCATTTTTGAAGAAAGAAAAGAGAAGAACCCTTGCTCCCTCTGCGCGAAAATGCGGAAAGGCGCATTGAACGATATGGCGGAAAAACTGGGGTGCAACAAGGTTGCTCTGGGGCATAATAAAGATGATGTGGTAGAAACCTTCTTCATGTCCCTGTTCTACGAAGGACGCATGAACTGCTTCGCCCCTGTCAGCTATCTGGACAGAAAGAAGCTCTGGTCCATCCGCCCGCTGATATATGTGCCGGAATGGGAATGCCGCAGCTTTGTCAACAAAAGCGGCATAAACATCGTGAAAAACCCCTGCCTTGCCGACGGCAATACCAAGCGGCAGGAAACCAAAGAGCTGCTGGCAGAGCTTTCCCAGAGATATGACAATCTGCAGGAAAAGGTATTCGGCGCCATCAAGCGTTCCTCTCTGAAAGGCTGGAACGAGGAGGAATAATATGTCCACTTACCATGAAGAATTGAAAAATAAAGAAACTTTGCGGCTACGGGAGGTTCAAAAGGAACTGCCGCCCTTTACCCAGTCCTTTTTTCGGGGCATTGCCCAGACCACATCCACCAAGACCCGTCTGGCCTATGCCTACGACCTGCGTATCTTTTTCCGCTATCTTTACGAAGAACACCGCACCTTGGGCGGCATCGAAGCAAAGAACTTCACCGCGGAACACCTGAACGAGGTCACCTCCGAGGATATCGACTGCTTTCTGGAATATCTTTCCTACTATATTCGTCCCGACCATGAGAATCCTGCGTATGGCAGGGAAATGCACAACGATGAAAAAGGAAAATCCCGTAAGCTGGCGGCAGTGCGGATGCTGTTCAAATATTTTTATAAGAAAAAAATCATTAAGGCAGACCCTGCGGCTTTGGTAGATACCCCAAAAATCCACGAAAAAGCCATTATCCGTCTGGATGTGAACGAAGTGGCAAACTTTCTGGACGCTGTGGAAACAGGCCAAAAGCTGACCGACCGCCAGAAAGCCTTCCACGAACGGACAAAAAAACGGGACTTAGCCATGATGACCCTGCTTTTGGGCACAGGCATGCGTGTTTCCGAATGTGTGGGCATCAATATCAAGGATTTGGATTTTAAAAACAATGCTGTAAAAATCACCCGTAAGGGCGGCAATGAAGTATTCCTGTATTTCGGTGAGGAAGTGCGGGAAACTCTGGAAGATTATTTGGAAGAACGGCAAAATGCCGTCACAAAAGAGGAAAACGAACCGGCCCTTTTCCTTTCCGGTCAGGGCAAGCGCATCGGCGTGCGCACGGTGCAAAATATGGTAAAAAAATACGCCAACGGCGTGACAATCAAGAAAATCACCCCCCATAAGCTGCGGAGTACCTTTGGTACGAATCTCTATCAGGAAACGGGGGATATCTATCTGGTGGCAGATGTGCTGGGCCATGCCGATGTCAATACCACCCGCAAGCACTATGCCGAAATCGAGGACAGCCGCCGCCGTATGGCTGCCACCCGCATCAAATTGAGAAAGGACTGAACTCCATGGAACCCAAAAGATGCTTGCAAAAAGTCAAATCCATCTTTTCTGAACATCAGGCGGAGCCCATCTGGCATCTGCGTTATTTCGCCGTTCTTGCCATGCTGACGGAAATCGACGGCGAACTGCATTTCATCCTCAATAAGCGTGCCTCCGGCGTGAATCAGCCCGGCGATGTCTGTTTTCCCGGCGGTCATCAGGAAAAGGGCGAATCTCTGCGGGAAACTGCCCTGCGGGAAACGGAAGAGGAAATGGGCATCCAAAGAGAGGATATCCAGATTCTGGGTAAGAGCGATTTCATGCTGACGATCTATCGTGGCATGATACAGCCCTTTATCGGCTATGTCCCCTATGAGATCTATCAGAAAGCCCGTCCCAATCCCATGGAAGTGGATGAGATCTTCACCGTTCCCTTGAAATTTTTCATGGAAACCGTTCCGGAAAAGCACGATACCGTGTGGAAGGTGGTCGAATCTGAAGATTTCCCCTATGATAAGATCGAAGGCGGCAAAAACTACCCCTTCAGTAAGGGAAAAACCACCCAGCTTTTCTATGAATATGGTGGTCATACCATTTGGGGCTTCACGGCACAAGTCATCCAGAATATCATCCAGATTTTGAAAACAAAAAACGCATAAAAATAACAGCGGTAAAACCATTGGGTTTCATCGCTGTTTTTCTTAGGCTTCCGGTCTTTCCATCTGGTTTCCATTTTCATCCACTATGATAGTCTGGGCAGAGGAAAAACTGTACTGCTCATAAGGGTCGTACATATTGTCAGGGTAATCGATCTCATAAAAAGCATCATTGATCCAGATATGCTCCGGGTCATTGCCGTTGGTGTTCAGCTTCAGCACCTGCTCTTCCCCGCTGAAAAAGGCATAGGAACCGGAACTTGTCACCCATTCCTCACCGGGGTCTACCCTTTCCTCTACGACAGCGCTGTTAAACACCGCAATCAGCTTTTCGATCTCCCCTTCGTCGGTGATGACCTTGCAGTCTGCGCCATTGGCAGGGTTCCCCATGGCTAGCTTCACCACCACCTTATCGATTTCATTGGCGTCCAATTTTTCCTGCAGCAGTTCCTCTTTCCCACAGCCCCCAAGACAAAGTAGGCACAACACCCCGCATATCCATACTTTTTTCTTCATGCTTTTCTCTCCTTTCGCCCATATTCTGTTCCAATTAGACGAAAAAAATCCCCCTTTTGTTCCAGGGTATAAAAAGTAAACCGAGCGAAAACACTCGGCTCAAAAAATCATTTTTTCTTTTTATGATTGTATGCTCTTTTTCTTTCCTTATCCAGAAGGACTTTTTCCGCATCTCTTGCGGCTTTTTCCTCCAGCATCTCGTCAATATCTTCGGGCAGCTCCAAGGTCAGCTTGCCCAGCTTGCCCCCACGGAATTCATCGATCATGATCTTCGCCGTCCGTTCCAAATCGGGCTCATCGCCTTTTTTCTTAAAGCCACGGGCAATGGCGATCTTTTCCAAGATCACATGGGGTTCTTCAATACTATCAAATTCGATCTGATACCGTTTGCGGAAACAATCGGGGTCTCTTGCCACCATATGATTGATAAAGGCAATGCCCAGGTTTTCCGCATCCAAAATATCGTCATTGATGGCACCAGTAAAGGCCAGTTTCAACCCTACCTGCTGATCCTCAAATTTAGGCCACAGGATGCCGGGGGTATCTAACAGTTCGAAGTCTTTTTTCAGCTTGATCCACTGTTTCCCACGAGTGACACCAGGCTTGTCCCCGGTTTTGGCCGTGGTTTTCCCTACATATTTATTAATAAAGGTGGATTTGCCCACATTGGGGATCCCAACGATCATGCTGCGGATGGGCACATTGATGCGTCCGCGGGCTTTCAGCTTTTCGATCTTTTCCTTCATCAGGGCACGGGCCGTTTCTGTGACTTCACCAAAGCCGCTGCCCTTCAGGGCATTGATGCGGATGACACGGAAGCCCTGCTTTTCAAAATATTCCTGCCAGATATCCGTTGCTTTATCATCGGCAAGGTCACATTTGTTCAAAAGCAGGATACGATGTTTGTTTTTTGCGATCGTATCCAGATCAGGATTTTTGCTGCTGTATGGGATACGGGCATCGACCAGTTCGATGACGATATCCACCAGAGAAATATTCTCTTCCATCATCCTCCGGGTCTTTGTCATATGCCCGGGATACCATTGAATATGATTCATAACTACCTCTTTCTATTCTCAATTGATCGGACCAAATTCACTAAAGGGGAACAGGCGGAAAATCACTTTACCCTCCAGATCTTCCTTTGCAATGGCGCCAATCGTTTCCCTGCGGCTGTCGGAGCTGGCATTTCTATTATCCCCCATAACAAAATAACAATTTTCAGGCACTTCGAAGGGATATTCGATGTCACCTTTTGTCATCATAGGTTCCCCCAAAAAGGGTTCTTCCACCAATTCCCCATTCCGATACAGGTAATATTCCACATTTTCACTGTCACCA
Source organism: uncultured Clostridia bacterium (assembly GCA_937901125.1). Taxonomy (GTDB): domain Bacteria; phylum Bacillota; class Clostridia; order Lachnospirales; family Anaerotignaceae; genus Anaerotignum_A. The sequence goes on from CALCGT010000018.1 coordinate 30,217, forward strand.
TTCCAGACAATATCAATCTCATCCCCGGGCAGACCGATCACGCGCTTGATGATATTTTCGTAAGCAAAATCGTCCTCCATTCTGCAGATAACAACATCCCCATAATCGGGAGAGCCGATGGATGTGCTCAGTTTATTGACAAAGACCAGATCGCCATGATAGAAATTTGGCTCCATAGAAGAGCCCTTGACATAGACCGTTCCCATCACATTCCGCAGAACAAGCACCAGCACCACCAACAGCACCAGCTGCAGCAGGATTGGCATACTCTTCTTTTCTTTTTTTCTTCTATCTTTTTTTTCCGCTGTTTCCAGCAGTTCTTCCTGTTTCAATTTTTCATTTTCCATGGGAAAGACCTCCTTTTTGCAAGCAACTTCTTTCGTCAGAGACAGAAAAATTCTGTCCCTCACGAAAAAAGTCTCGATGAAACCTGTTCACCGAGACCGCTTTTTCTTATCTCAATACTTCTTTAACCTTAGCTGCTTTACCAACTTTGTCTCTCAGGTAGAACAGTTTTGCACGTCTTACGATACCGCGTCTAACAACTTCGATACGGTCGATTCTGGGAGAGTGCACAGGCCATGTTCTTTCAACACCAACGCCGGAAGCGATACGTCTTACTGTGAAAGTTTCTCTGATGCCGCCGCCCTGTCTTTTGATTACAACGCCTTCAAACATCTGCAGTCTTTCTCTTGTACCTTCAACTACTTTAGCGTATACACGGATTGTGTCGCCAACGTTAAAAGGAGTTACTTCGCTTTTCAGCTGTTCTTTTTCCAGTTCTCTGATGATATCCATTGTATTTCCTCCTTATACACCTTAGACGTTCTTGCCCCATCCCATTGATGCGGCATTGGACCGTCCGTAATCAACATGAAAGATTATACCACGCATCCAGGTGTATTGCAAGCACTTTTTTCCGACTTTTCAAGGTTTTGCGGTCTTTTTTCAATAAAGCAGATGGGACAGCCCCACGCTCAGGGGAATGGTCAGCATGGAAATGAAGGTGGTCCAGAGGACGATATTGGAAGATAATTTTTCCCCATAGCCATACTGCCCTACCATCATGGGGACCACCACCGCCGAGGGCATGCAGATGGACAGCAGGAAAACAGACTTTGCCAAGCTGCTTGCGGGTACGAAAAACATGATCAAAATTGCCAGAGCAGGCATCAGGATCATCTTCACCAAGCTAATCTCCAGTGCCAGTTTTTCCTTGAACAGTTGGGCAATACCACTGCTGCCTGCCAATGCACCAATATAGATCAGAGACAAAGGTGTAGACAGATCCCCTACCTTTGTCAGCAGACCGATTACCATTTCAGGCACAAACTCGATGGCACGGGTCATGGCCAGTGCCAGCCCAAGCAGAATGGCGATACAGTTGGGATTGATGGCACCCTTTAGGAAGGTTTTGCCCATGACAATGGGATTCGTCTCTTTTTTGCCGGAAATAATATATACCCCATAGCTCCAAAGATACAGATTCAATGCCAAAACACCCGCAGACATATACATAATACCTGCCTGTCCAAAGAAGATCATGGTAACAGGCAGACCGATAAAGCCTGTGTTCAAAGAGCCTGTTGTCAGGTCCAGCATAGGAAGCAGATGGCTGTCCATCTTCCGCCATTTTCCATAAAACCGCATCAGGAAACCAAAACCAATCATCATGGCTGCCTGCCCTGCCGCAGAAAGGAAAAATCCCTTCAGAATCTGGTCTGTGATTACGATACTGGATATGGTGGTGATGAGCATAGCAGGGATGGTCACATGCATGACCATGCTGCCCATATTTTTATTGGTTTGGGGGGTCAAATACCCCTTCTTATTGCAGTAATACCCCACGAGAATCAACCCGAAGAGCATGAAAAACTGTCCGTACATACTTTACTCCTCTTTATTCCTTTTTATCTCTGTTCATACGTCTACGTCCGACTCATTGATTTGCTGCACAAATCTATTATCAATAATACAAGCAGAGTCCTCTGTTGACAGGTTCTCTGCTTGCAATGCTTTTTCCGTTATGTTTAATAGTGGATCACAGATTCAATTCTGTAGCCGGACAAAACCTTTCTGCCTTCCAGAAAATCCAGCTCGATCAAAAATACCAGAGCCGCCACTTCTGCTCCCATTTCTTCCACCATTTCGATGATGGCCTTTGCTGTACCGCCTGTTGCCATCAGGTCATCCACGATGACTACCTTCTGACCGGGCTGAAGGGCATCCTTATGCATTTCGATGGTGGCTGTGCCATATTCCAGGGCATATTCCTTGCTGACAACCTCTGCAGGCAGCTTGCCTTTTTTGCGGACAGGCACAAAGCCCTTTCCCATATTATAGGCCACAGGCATTCCAAAAATGAATCCTCTGGATTCAGGCCCCAGAACCATATCAAATTCCAGGCCGTCCAGCTTTGCTGTCATTTCGTCGATGGCTGCCTTCATGCCTTCCGCATCCTTCAGCAGTGTTGTAATATCACGGAAGATCACGCCTTCCTGAGGGTAGTTTTCGATCGATCTTATTTTATCCTTTAAATCCATTATGTATCCTCCTTACTCTGCAAATCGGAAATCTTTTACCATCAGCTGCACGCTGCTTTTGCCGTTATAAGTATTGATATCCACACTATAAATGATATCCAGCAGTTTTGGCAGCTGCCCAGTCTTTATTATTTTATCACAATCCTCTCCGGGATACAATTCCTTCAGCTGTTCTCTCAACTGATGGCAACCATCAAAGGAGACTGCAGAAAGACGGATGCCGCTTTTCGGTTCCGAAAGGGTCAGCCGCAGGATATCCTGATTCTTCCCAATCAGATCCAGCCTATCCACATGGATGCCCTTGGAACCAAACAAAGGAGAAGGATTCCCCTTGCCAAAGGGTGCCAATGCCTTCAATTCCTTTGCCAAACCCAAATCGATCTCTGCAAAGGAAAGGGATTTTTCGATTCGCAGGACGGGGATCATCTGCTGTTCCGTCAGGGGGCAATTTTCATTCAGACGCTGCCGCAATATCTCGATATTTTCCACGGGCAGAGACAGTCCCGCCGCCATGGCATGACCGCCAAAGCGGGTAAAAAGGTCTCTGTTGGCAAAAAGTGCCTCAAAGAGGTGATAGCCCTCGATGCTTCTGCCAGAGCCCTTTGCTCCCTCCTCACTGCCTGTGATGAGGATGGTGGGGTGGTAATATTTATCCTTGATACGGCCTGCTACGATGCCCGCAATGCTTTCGTGTATCTCTGGGTCGTACAGTACGAGGACTTTATCCTGCAATGCGCCCTTCTCCTGAAGGGTCATATCCGCCCGTTCCGCCGCTTCCTCTGTCAGCTGTTTTCGTTCCTCATTCAGCTGCACCAGATGCTTCGCCAGCCTTCTGGCTTCTTTTTCTTCTTTTGTGCAGAACAGTTCCACCGCCTGTCTGCCGCTTTCCAGACGACCGGTGGCGTTGATGCAGGGGCCAAGGATAAAGCCAATATGATAATCGGAAATGACCTTATCGGAAAGGCCCGCTTCTTCAATCAAAACACGCAGACCGATATTTTCTGTTTTCTGTATCTCCGGCAGTCCTTTTTTGACGATGGCACGATTTTCCCCTAACAAATCCACGATATCGCAGACGGTGGCGATGGCACCAAAGGAAACCAACTGCTTTTCCAGCTTTTCATCCTGTATACAAAATTCCTGCAGCAGCAGGCGAGCAAATTTGTAGGCAAGCCCACCGGCGCACATCTGCTTGAAGGGATAGCCACAGTCTCTCTGCTTCGGGTCGATGACGGCATCGGCTTTGGGCAGGATGTCCCGTCGTTCTTCCCCTTCCCCCGTAAAGCCCGGTTCATGGTGATCCAACACAACGACAGTCATGCCCTTTTCTTTTGCCAAAGCAATCTCCTGTAGAGCAGCAATGCCGTTATCACAGGTAAACAGCACTTCTACCTGTTCCGCAGAAAGGCTTTCTACTGCTTTCAGGTTCAGGCCATAGCCCTCCTTCTGGCGATGAGGCAGATAATATACCGCCTTGCCGCCGCATCGGGTGATGATCTGATAGAGGATAGACGTACTCATCACCCCATCCACATCATAATCCCCATAAACGGCGATCTTTTTGCCCATCTGGATGGCATCGGCAATGAGAGAAATACCCTTATACAGATCTTTCATCTGGGCAGGGTCGCCAAAAGTCCCCTCCACGCCATAAAGGAACTCCCGTGCCTCTCTGCGGGAAAATAATTCCCTGTTGGCAAGGACAGCGGCCGTTGCCTGGCGGATGCCCAGCTCCTTTGCCATTTCTGCCGTATTCACTTTCGTTCGTTTCAAAAGCCAGCGTTTCATGGAGTCCCTCCTTTTTCATGCTATCTAAGAGCATACCACAAAAATCTATTTTCCGAAAGAAAAAAGCATTGGAATGCTCCAATGCTTTCATCCAATCTTTATTTTTTTGATTCTTTTTCCAACTTAGGCAGGAACGTATACCAAATAGAACCGGAAATACAAATGGAAGAATACGCCCCGGCGATGATGCCTACCATCATAGGCAGTGCAAATTCCTTGATAGAAGGCACGCCCAGTACATAAATGGCACCAACGGTGAACAATGTCGTCAGGGAAGTGTTGATGGAACGGGCCAAGGTCTGGCTGACGCTCTTATTGATGCGTTCTGCCATCTGGTTCAGTCTGAAATTATCTTTATTTTCACGGATACGGTCGAAAATAACGATGGTAGAGTTGACAGAATACCCTAAGATCGTCAGCAACACGGCAATAAAGGTATTGTTGACAGGGATGCGGAACACCGCATAGGCCGCTAAAGTCACCAAAACGTCGTGGATCAGTGCCACAATGGCACTGCCGCCTGCGCGAAAATCGTGGAAGCGAATGGAAATATAAATCAGCATTGCCACACCGGCAATCAAAGTCGCTTTCATGGCTGCCTGCTGCATTTCGCCGCTGACGGTGCCGCTGATATCATTAGCCTCTTTCAACTCCGCAACAGGATATACTGCCTGCACTGCTTCCATCAGAGCCACACGAGTAGGGCTGTCTATGGACTGAAGCTTGATGGCTACCCCATTGGTTCCCATGATCTGCTGGATCTGGGGACTGGACTGGCCTGTGGCTTCCCTGATGATGGATTCCAGTTCTGCCCCATCATATTCGCCGCCCATATCGATCTCTATGGAAGTACCGCCTGTAAATTCTACATCCCAGTTCAGTGCGCCTTTGCCTGCTCTGGCATTGACGAACATTGCGCCAAAACCAATACAGATGATGAGCAGGGAAAGGATAAAAAATTTCTTTCTGTTTTCAATGATCTTCATTTCCCCACCCCCTTATTTCAATCTCAAGCCGTAATATTTGGGATTATGCACACCGGCGTACATCAACCCTTTTACGATAATACGAGTAATGATCAATGCTGTAAACATAGAAACGATGATACCAATCATCAATGTGGTGGCAAAGCCCTTGACCGTGCCGCTGCCCAGGAAGAACAGCACCGCCGCTGCGATCAATGTTGTCACGTTACCATCGATGATGGCAGAAGTTGCTCTCCGGAAGCCGTTTTTGATGGCTGCCCGCAGGCTCTTGCCCATCACCAGTTCTTCCTTGATGCGTTCAAAAATAACGATATTGGCATCTACCGCCATACCAACAGAAAGGATGATACCTGCGATACCGGGCAAAGTCAGCGTCACATGGAACAGGCTCAGGGCCACCAGTTCAAGCCCGATATAGATAACCAATGCCCAGTCGGCAGCGAAGCCCAGCAGCTTATAGCTGAACAGCATATAGACAAGCACCAGAATGATCCCCACGATACCTGCTTTGATACCGGTAGAAAGGGCATCTGCACCCAATCTGGCACCAACATTTTTCATCTGGATGACATTCAGATTGAAGGGCAGAGAGCCTGCACGGATCAGAGATGCCAGTTCTTCTGCCTCTTCCCCGCCGAACTGTCCTGTGATCATAGCCTTACCATCGGTGATGGCAGTCTGCACCACAGGTGCGCTGATGACTTCCTCATCCATTACAATATAAATCACTTTGCCGATATTGTTCTGTGTCGCTTCTGCAAAGCGCTGTTTCCCTTCTTCATTGAATTCCAGGGCAACATAGGGCAGAGAAGGACCATTGGGGTCTGCGGCCCCCACCTGCTTGTAGGCATCCTTCACCATATCCCCTGTCAGCAGTACATTGCCTGCTTCATCTACGAAAGAGAGCTGCGCCGTCTGGCCAATCTCCTGGATGGCTTCTTCCGCATTTTCCACACCGGGGATCTGTACACGGATACGCTTGTCCCCTTCCCGGGCAACCTCCGCCTCTGTCCAGCCGCTCCAGTCCAGTCTGCCCTGCAAAAGGGAGATCGCCGCTTTCATTTCTGCATCTGTTACCGCAGGCTGATCCGCTTCGTATACGATATCTACACCGCCGCTCAAATCAAGCCCCTGTTCAATCTGATTGACGCTCAAAGCTTTTTCTGTCCCGATGCCTTTATAGGAAAGCATACTCAGCAGCACTGCCACGACCAGCGTGACCAAGAGCATCATTCTGCCTCTTACTTTCATTCCTTCTCCTCCTTTTTTGCCCTAAAAGCTTTTTTCACACAAAAAAGGGGTGAATCTTTCCCCATTGCCCAGAAGGATCCATGCCCCTTTATTCCATTTTATTACGAAAAATATTTTAGCACAAAAATCAGGATTTGCAAGTTTATTTTCTATTTACACCCAAGATGCCACCGATGGCCCCTGCCGCTGCCGCAACAGCAAGGGTCATGATGCCCGATAATGCAAGGGAAAAGCTATCTGCCGCAAGGCTGGTAATGAAATACAACAGCACTGCATAAACCACCCCTGCCAATGCACCCCAGATGAGCCCCTTTTTCTTCCTGCAGGCAGCCCAGTCATAGCCTGCTGCCGCCGCCGAAATGGCAGTACAGATGAGAGAGACCATGGGCAGGCTTTCTTCCGAAAGGGAAGTATATGTAAGCAGGATGCCAAAGCCGATGAAGATGATACAGGTGATGGCAAAGGCAATGCCCATGCCCCGCAGAAAACAAATCCCTGTGCTGTTGGCTGCAGGCATTATTTCTGTTTTCCTGCTGCTATGTATTTTTTCCCTTTTCTTTTTTTCTTTTTTTCCCTTTCCCAAAAGATCACATCCAAACATATCCGTTTTGGTTTTATCTTATGGGCTTTTCGCAAAAAATATGCTATGCTACCCATAGAAGAAAGGAGTGAGCTCCATGCAATATCCACCCATCATCGATCTGCACACCCATAGCACCTGTTCCGACGGCACATACACCCCCACAGAACTGGTAGAACTGGCGAAAAAAATCGGCCTTTCTGCCCTTGCGCTGACAGACCATGACACCATAGACGGGCTGGAAGACTTTCAGGCTGCAGGAAAAGCCTGTGGCATAGAAACCATCCCCGGCATTGAATTTGCCGCCCTTTGGGAACGGCACCACCGCCCGGAGATCCACATTGTCGGTCTGGGTTTTGACTCCTGCCATCCTGTTTTGCGGGAACGAATGAAGGATATCCGCCAAAGCCGCGATATCCGCAATTTGAAAATGTGCGAAAAGCTTACCTCCATCGGTCTGCATATTACTTTGGATGAGGTTGCGACCAACGCAGGCGGGGAGATCATCACCCGTGCCCATTTTGCCAATGTCCTTTTGCAGAAGGGCTATATCAAAAAGAAGGAGGATGCCTTCTCCCGTTATATCTCCACGGGGCTGCCCGGCTATGTGGAACGGGAATTTCTTACTCCTAAGCTTTGTATCCGCACCATCAAGGAAGCCGGCGGTGCTGCCGTTTTGGCTCACCCCACCCTCTACGGGCTGGAACAGGAGCAATTGGAAGAACTTTGCCGGGAACTGATCCCCTACGGGCTGGACGGCATCGAATGTCAGTATTCCACCTATTCTCCCGCAGAAACAAAAGCCATCACCGCTCTGGCGGAACGGATGGGTCTGCTTCCCTCCGGCGGCAGCGATTTCCACGGAAAATATAAACCCAATATTCATCTGGGCAGTGGCAAAAGCAATCTTGCCATTCCTTACGATTTTTGGGAAGAGCTGCAAAAACGGATAAAATAAATAAGGACGGGAAATTCCCGTCCTCATTTTGTTTGATTTCATTATCTTGCAATCACCGCTTCTTTATAGCCATCTTCATAGGATGTATAGGTTACTGTGTAGCCCAGTTTTTCAAAGTCTCTTACCCCAACGAAGGCTCTGCCATCCTGCAGCAGACCTTTCATGTCGATGCGCTGTCCACTCTGCATCACATAAGGGGTCTTTGTGGCATTTTCCCATCCAACATTTTCTCCCAATGCATCACAGATTACCCGCAGAGGCAAATATGCACGACCATCTTTCACAATCAGTTCTGTCCAATCATAGTCACTTACAAAGAAAGCCGCTTCCTCTCTGGTCTTAGACAGGTCTGCTTCATTGCTTGCTCCATCGTAGCCCCAGCCCATGGTAACGCCGGTGACGGGATTATATTTATTTTCCAGTGCTTCCAGTTTTACTGTCAGATCATCAATAGATACTGCTTTTTTCGGCATGGAAACTTTCACAGCAGATTTTTTCATGGTGGAGTTCGATGTCAGGTGCAGCACCTTTTTGCCTTTGTTCGTCAGATCATAGGATGCTGTAGAATCGAAGCCATCGCCAGCTTTCTTTACTTCTGCTTTGTAAGCAAAGCCGTCCAAGATCATAGCTACGCTCTTATCCTGCATCGTTCCCTTCAGGAAGGTGCTCATATCTTTTGCTGCTGCCACAAAATCATTCTGAGATGCTCTTGCTTCCGCAAACATTGCTGCCATTTCCTGTTTTGCCGCTGCAGTTTCTTCCGGTGTGCCTAATGCCATGCTGTCCATTACAGCATCCATGTATACTTCCGTGGCATTGATGACCTGTTCGGGGTTCTTTGCTACGAAATCCAGCAGGTCTACCAGAAGCTGTGCCACTTCCCGACCGTCTGCCTGGATCGCATAGCCACCGGGAATTTCTTTCACCATACCTGTCTCAAAGCCATCCAGTACATCTTCATAGAATGTCATCACAGCATCATAAAGATCGCCCATGCCATTCTGAGGCATTGCGGCTTCCATATCCACGCCAGTCATATCTTTCATGGAAACCAACTCAATATATTTATCTTGCGCCAGCACTGCTTTCAGGTCTTTCTCAAAGGCATCGCTGAAAAGATAGCTGTCTTCATCATCCTTCATAAAGCTGCCTGCCATCTGATATGCCCCCAAAAGGGTATCGGAAGTTACATACACGCCATGGTTTAGACTGTAATACATGGTGCCCAAGTCATATTTTTTGCCATCATAAGTCACATCGAAAGCCATATCATATTCCAGCGTATTGATATTCATGTTCATATCATAATCCACTGTCACAGATTTCTTGCCGGAAGGCAGTTCCGTTCCGTCAAAATCGGCACCAAATTCTCCATCTGTTGCTTTTGCAACATCTTTTACGAATCCCTGCAGAGCATCAAAGTCCACATCTGCCTGCATCGTACCTTCCACCTTACAAGCTTCCATGGTATCCAGCATATCCTTGCTCATCTTCAGATAAGCCAGCTCTGTGTTGGAACAGCCGGTAAATGTACCTACACACATGACACCGCAAAGCAATGCCGCCAGCTTCTTTTTCATACCAATTCCCCCTCTTTCATCATCATTGTGCATTTGGTTTGAAAACCTCTTTTCCGAAAAGACATTCTTCCGTCTTTCAAAGATATTATACCGAAGTCCCCCTTTCCCCGCAATAAATCTATCAAAAAATAAAGATTTCTTAAGAAATGCACAAGGATTCCATTGCCTTTGCTTCAGTGCCGCAAAAAAGGCTTGCAGAAGCAATTCCACAAGCCTGACCCCTTTAGGTTTCTTTTTTCTGTTTTGTTTTTGACGTGGCTTTCATTTCAGGTGCAAACAAAGGGAATTTATCGGTAAATACCGTTCCTTTTCCCACCTTGCTTTCCACCAGGATATCCCCATCATGGCTGTCCACGATCCAGTGGGCAATGGCAAGCCCAAGACCTGTCCCGGAAATTTCTTTGTTTCTGGATTTATCCACCCGATAAAAGCGGTCAAATATCTTGGGCAGGTCTTCCACCGCGATCCCTACGCCATAGTCCTTCACGGAAACATAGCCATACTCCTGATCCTTCCAGACCTTCACTTCGATCTTTTCTCCGGAATATTTCAGAGCATTTTCCCCGTGTATCCACAAAAGCTGCTTGATGAGGTCATAATCTGCAAAAAGCTCCACCTCTGCCTCCTCTGTAAAGGTGACGGTTCTTCCTTCCTGCAGCATTGTCATTTCCCGCACCAGTTCCCCGGCAATCTCATTCAGAGAAACCTTGGCTTTCTGCACATGGAGCTTGCTTTGGTCGCTTTTCGCCAGAAAAAGCAGCTGACGGATGAGGGCACTCATGTGGTCTGTCTCTGTCAAAATGGAATCGATGGATTCCTGCAGAACTTCCGGGTCACTTTTTCCCCAGCGGTTGATGAGGTTGGCATAGCCCTGGATGACTGCAATAGGGGTACGCAGTTCATGGGAAGCATCGGAAATAAACTGATTCTGCCGCTGGAAGGCTGTATCCAATCGGTCGATCATGGAATTGAAGGTAATGATCAGCTCCTTCATTTCATCATCGGGGCCTTCCGTGGAGATGCGCTGGCTCAGGTCTTCGATGGAGATACGCTCTGCAGCCGTGCGGATGGCTTCCACAGGTTTCAGCATTCTGCGGCTGATATATCTCCCGATCAGGAACGCACAGCAGATCCCCAATATATCTACCGCCAGCATTTTCATTAGGAAATTCCGCACGATATAGCCGCCATCATCAAACATTTTGAAGGCCTGGATTCGATAGGCCCCCTGCTCTGTATGAAAATGATTGGTGATCAGCATAAACTGCTGGTCTGTCTCGTTTTCCAGAATATATTCCATGCTGCCGCCTTTGTTTTCCCGGCTTACATTAATCTGATACCCCTTCTGATACAGATCGTTTTCCTTCAGCATCGGTGAATCCTTGGAAAGATCTGCATCTTCCCCGTTCTGCCCTCTGTTTTTTCCCATTTCCGGTCGAAAAATAAACGGGGGAGCTTCTCCTGTATAGCTATTATATACTTCATTTTCTGTGAAACTGAAAACACTGGCTTCTACATATTTATCCTGCAAAAGCTTTCCCAGTGCTTCTTCGCTCAGCTTTTCTACTGATTCCAGATAGTTCTGGATATCGAAAACCGTATCCTGCAGCTGTTTACGCATTTCTGCCTGCTGCAAACTGGAAATATTCAGCGCCATAAAGACACTGATAAACAGCAGAGACAAGGAAAAGATACCGCTGTACAGCAAAGTGATACGCTTGGCGATGTCCATGTGCTGTATGCTGCCTACCAAACCGCCTTTATTCGTCTTTGACATAATAACCTACCCCTCGAATCGTCAGGATATACTTTTTCCCAAAGGCTTCGTCGATCTTGGCGCGCAGATAGCGGATATAGACATCCACAACGTTGGTCTCCCCGATATAACTATAACCCCATACTTCGTTCAATATCTGCTCTCTGGTCAGGGCGATATTCTTATTCTGCACCAGATAGGTCAACAGTTCAAATTCCTTTTTTGTCAGATCGACCACTTTGCCGCCAACGGTCACCATGCGCTTTTCCGTATCGATTTCCAGATCCTGCACCTGCAGGATGGTTTTTTTCGCCGTGGTGCCTTCGCAATGCTTGAAGGCCACACGCATACGAGCCAGCAGCTCTTCGATAGCAAAGGGTTTCGTCAAGTAATCATCAGCACCACTATCCAGCCCTGCCACCTTATCCATCACTTCATCCTTAGCTGTCAGCATGATGATGGGGATCTGGGAAAATTTACGCACACGGCGGCAAATTTCGATCCCTGTCAGACCGGGCAGCATCAGATCCAGCAGGATCATATCAAATTCCCCATTGGTGATCTGGTTCATGCCCTCTCTGCCATCATGGCAGACTGTGACATCATAGCCCTCGTATTTCAATTCCAGTTCCACAAAACGAGCCAATTTGACCTCGTCTTCTACCAGAAGGATCTTTTTTCGCTCCATATCCTCACTTCCTCCAAATGTTTCATTTTTCTACAGTATACCAATTCTATGGCATTTTGTCTGCTTTCAGTATGTTTTTTTCTCTTTAAATCTCTCTTCGAAACAGATTAAAAAATAATTAAAATCGATTTTTTTGCAGTTTTGTGCCATACTTTTCCTCTTTCGGTTGCGGATAAAAATTTTTTTCGTTATAATGTTATCCAGACAAAATACAACAGAACACAGGAGGTTTAAGAATGAGAAAGAAACTTGCCCTGCTTTTGGCAATGATACTGCTTTTCGGCGCAGCCGGCTGCGCAAAGGATAGCACTGCAGAAGAAACCCAGCATGAAATCCAGACAGAATTTGAACTGGAGGAATGTGGTCTTTCCTATACCATCCCCGACGCTTGGGTGGAAACGGAAAACATAAATCTGATCCCCATTTCCTTCGTGGATGCCGGCGGCGAAATTTATGCCAAAGTGCAGTATAATTATGCGCCCGATGAAAACATGGCTGATCTGAACGATACAGATTCCACCGTTCCCGTGGAAGAACTGATGACCCCCATCGTAGAACTTTTGGTGGTAAAAGCGGAAAATCTGGAAACGGAAACAGTAAAAAATGAATTGGCTCTGTTCAACAATGTGGAAGAGATCGGCGTGGAAGGCGATTTCCACTTCTACTTTATGACAGATTATGCTTCCGGCATCAACCATTTCTCCGACGATGCCCAGAAAACCTTCCGCGAACTGGAAAAACACCTGCCCGAATTAAAAGAAAGCATCGAAATTTCCATGCCCAATGAGCAGGCTGTCATCGATGCAGCAGAAGAAAACGGCAAATACCTGAACTTCATCACAAATACTCTGGATGGCGACCCTATCACGACCACCGTTTTCTATGATTACGATATGACAGTTGTGAACTTCTGGGCAAGCTACTGCGAAGAAGAAGGCATCAACGAACTGGATACACTGGAAGCCTTCTACAAAGACCTGCAAAAAAAATATCCTAATGTAAACTTCATTCAGGTAGTCATCGATACCCCCGGTGAAAAGGCAGAAAAAACGGTTGCAGATGCTTATAAAAAAGCCGGTGTAACCTTCACAGGCATCATGCCCGACCAGAATCTGGCAGGATGGATCATGAATAACCTGAACGGTCTGCCTACGACCATCTTCGTAGACAGCAAGGGTATGCCTGCCGAACTAAAGGTTGAAGGCATGCAGGATGCATCCTACTATATGGAAACCACAGAAACCATGCTGCAGACGGTAGGCAAAGCTGAATAATGGCAAAAGAAAAGAAGCCGCGAACCAAGATAGGTTTGCAGCTTCTTTTTAATTACTTATTTATAAACACGCAGCTTTTCAATTCGGTTTTTATCCATTTCCTCTACAACGATGCGCAGACCTTCTGCTTCGATCTCCTGTCCGCTTTCGGGGAAATTGCCCAGCAACATCAGGATATACCCGGCGATGGTATCCACTTCCTCGCTTTCCAGCTCCGTGCCCACCATTTCGTTGAAATCCTCCAGACGGGTGCTGCCGTCTACCACAAATTCGTTATCTTTGATGACTTCGATCTCCTCTTCTTCATCATCGTATTCGTCCTCGATCTCGCCGACGATCTCTTCCACGATATCTTCTGTGGTGATCATGCCGGAGGTGCCGCCATATTCATCCAGAACCACCGCAACAGCCAAACGGCTGTTTTTCAGTTCCGCCAGCAGTTCATCCAGAGGCTTGCTTTCGTAGGTGAAAAAGGGTTCACGCATGAATTTTTCCGCAGAAAAATCCGCTTCATTCAGGAAAAATACGTCCTTTACATACAAAATGCCCAGAATATCGTCCAAATCTTCCCCATAAACAGGCATACGGGAGAAGCCTTCTTCCTGCACCAAGCGGACATATTCTTCATACGTCACATCCAGAGGTACTGCGATAATATCTGTTCGGGGCGTCATAACATCCTTCGCCTTGGAATCACCAAAATCAAATACATTATTGATCATGGTTCTTTCATCCGATTCCAGCACACCTTCCTCATGGCTCACATTTACGATGGTTTTCAGCTCTGCTTCCGTGATCAGCGGGGATCTTTCATCAGGGTCACAACCGCACAAACGGATCAGCGCCCCTGTCACCACATTCAGCACCGCTACCACAGGACGGAAGATGAACACACAGCCGGCAACGATCTTTACAACGATCAGGGCTACCTTTTCCGCCTTCTGGGCCGCAATGGTCTTAGGGGTGATTTCACCGAAGATCAGAATGATAATGGTGATAATGATGGTGGCAATCCCAGCGCCATTACCTGTATTCCCATGGAACATCTGGATCACAAGGGCTGTCGTCAGGGCAGATGCGCCGTTGTTCACTAGGTTATTGCCCACCAGAATAGAGCTGAGGAGGCGATTGGGATCTTCCAACAGCTTCATGATCAGATCTGCATTTTTCACATGCTCGTCCACCATATTGCGCAGGCGGATCCTGCTGAGGGAAGCCAGCGCCGTTTCCGATGCGGAAAAAAACGCAGAACAACATACTAAAAATAACAATAAGCCAATCAACACTGGACTGCCGTCCACGGTCATCACTCTCCAAATCTTAAAAACACTTAGTTTTTTATCATATTTATTTAGTTTACCAAAAAAGTGTCTTTTTTGCAATAGGCGGCAAAATCACCCCTTATTCCGCTCGATCTCTTCCGCCAGTTCGCTCAGTTCCATCCAGCGTTCCATCCGTTCTTCCAGCTTTTCTTCCAGCTGTGCTTTTTCGGAGGAAAGCTCCTGCAAGCGGGTAAAATCCGTGGCGTAAGCCGCCATTTCTGCATCCGCCTTGGCAATCTTTTCTTCTAAGGCGGCGATCTCGTCGCCGATGGTATCATATTCCCGCTGGTCTTTATAGCTCATTTTTTTAATGGGTCCATTTGCTTTTTCCTTGGGTGCTTCTTCCTTTTTCACCTTCACAGTCTTTTCCTCAAGAGCAGGCAGTTCTCTTTCCCTTACCGCCTTGCAGTCGGAATAGCCGCCTTCATACTGTCGGATATTTCCATTGCCAAGGAAAGCGAAGATACGTCCCATGGTTTTATCCAGGAAATATCTGTCGTGGGAAACAGCCACCACCGCCCCATTGAAATGCTCCAGATAATCCTCCAAAATCATCAGCGTCTCAATGTCCAGATCGTTGGTAGGCTCGTCCAGGAAAAGGATATTGGGGGCACCCATCAACACACGGCAGAGATACAGCCGCCGTCTTTCCCCGCCGGAAAGGATAGAGATCGGCCCTCTCTGCATGGAAGGGGGGAACAGGAATCTGTCCAGCATCTGGGATGCGGTGATATGTCCGTCTGTTGTACGGATGATCTCCGCTTCATCCCGAATATAATCGATGACCCTCTGGTTTTCATCCATATCAACATTTTCCTGGGCAAATACGCCGATTTTCACGGTCTCGCCCTGTTCCACTTCGCCGCTGTCGGGCTGCAGTCTGCCTGCCATGATATTCAGCAGGGTGGATTTGCCGCAGCCATTATCCCCGATGATGCCCACCCGGTCATCTCTCAAAATAATGTAGCTGAAACCCCTGATATATGTTTGGCCATCGTAGGCTTTGCTGACATTGCGCAGCTCAACGGTCTTTTTGCCTAAGCGGCTGCCTACAGAAGAAAGCTCCACACTCTGCTTTTCCTCCGGCCCACGGATAGCGGAGATCTCTTCAAACCGCTGCAGTCTGGCTTTCTGCTTAGTGCTTCTAGCCTGAGCCCCGCGACGCACCCATTCCAATTCCGTCCGCAGGAAATTCTGGCGTTTCCGTTCCCCTGCGGCGATCAACTCTTCTCGCTCCGCCTTCATTTCCAGATATTTGGAATAGTTAGCCTGATAGGAATAGATCTTTCCCTTTTCCAGTTCCAATGTGCGGTTGGCAACACGGTCAAGGAAATATCTGTCATGGGTCACCATTAAAAGGGCCTTGGAATATTTCTCCAGATGCTTTTCCAGCCAGTCTACGGTGTCATTATCGATATGGTTGGTAGGTTCATCCAGAATCAGCAGGTCTACAGGAGCGATCAATGCCGCCGCCAGTGCCACCCGTTTTTTTTGTCCGCCGGAAAGAGTTTCTACCGTCTGCGCAAAATCAGAGATACCCAGTTTCGTCAGAATGATTTTTGCTTCGCTTTCCAAAGACCATGCTTCCGCCTTATCCATTTTTTCCGCCAGCTCTGCCGCTTTTTTCACCAAGCTTTCGTTTTCAGGGGCCTTTGCCAGAGCAGACATGGCCTCCTCATAATCCCGTACCAGTGCCAGCTGGGGATTTTCCCCACGGAACACCTGCTGCAGAACCGTTGTCCCATCTACAAACAAAGGACTCTGGGAAAGATAGCCGATACGCATGCCGTTCATGGTGATGATGGTGCCGCTGTCCGCCTGATTCATCCCTGCAATGATCTTCAATAATGTAGATTTCCCTGTGCCGTTGACACCGATGACACCGATCTTATCCCCTTCATGGATGCTGAAGGAAATATCATCGAAGATCACCCTTGTGCCGTAGCTTTTTTTGATATTTTCCGCTGTCAATAAAACCATTGCAAACACTCCTATGTAATAAAGATGCCCCACTCGAAGGCAGGGCAGTTTTCGTTTATTCCGTTACGCTTTTTTCTTTCCAGATCAGGAACGCCACCGAAGCCACGATCAGCACGGCAGAAAGCAATTGGCTCACCGCAAAAGGACCAATCATCAGCTGGTCTGTCCGCATTCCTTCGATCCAGACACGCCCCAGGGCATAGCCCAAGAAGTAGAGCCCTAAAATCTGCCCATCAAATTTCTTTTTGGGACGAAGCGTCACTAAAAGGATAAACAGGCACAGATTCCACAGAGATTCATACAGAAAGGTGGGATGCACCTGAATATAATCCATGCCGCCGAAATTCATGATGTTATCCATCACCTGTTCCGAAACATCCCCTACCCGCACCTGAGAAAGCTGCAAACGCATGGCAAAGGGACCATTGGTAAAGCCGCCAAAGGCTTCTCTGTTGAAGAAATTACCCCATCTACCCAGCATCTGCCCGAAAGCAATACAGGGAACTGTCGTATCCCCCAAAAGCCAGAAATTAACCTTCTTCTTTTTACAATACACGATAGCCGTCAGCACCGCACCAATGATACCGCCATAGATGGCAAGCCCCCCTTCCCGAGTGGCGAAAATCTTTTCCGGATGGGCGCTGTAATAATCCCAGGAAAAAATAACATAATACAGCCGGGCACCAATGATAGCAAAAATCAGCGCATAGATGATAAAATCAACATACATATCCGGATTCTGCCCCGTGCGCTTTGCTTCCTTCATAGACATGCCAACGCCAATGATGACCGCCAGACCAATGAAAATACCATACCAATATACATTTTTGCCAAAGACCGTAAACGCTACTCTGTCCAGATGGGCAATCTCGATCCCTAAATTGGGAAACCATATTTCAGGCATATAAACTCCTTCTTTCCTCTGCTGTCCCCCGTGCCGAATTTATCGTACCACAGATAATATCATTGTATCTATGGCGAAGGCATTTTGCAACAGTTTTTCGGCTTCTTCCTTCTGCATGGTCTTGATGACCTCCAGTACCTCCGCCCCAGGCACACCCATCATCGCCCATTCGATCTGCCCTAGGCAAAGGCTTTGGGGGACATCCATCCGTCTCAGGAATCGCCCCAGCATTTTTTTGCGGATGCGTCTGAAATCCTCCCAGCCCAGCCCAGCCTTCTGCAGCCGTTCCAGTTCCTTTCCCAATAGTTCTGCTGTTTCTTCGGGATGCTCCCCACTGCCGGAAAAAGCAGCAAAGGCATAGCCTTCCCCACAGAAAAAGGCAGACCCCAAGGGTTCATCCAAAAGTTCCTTTTCGTAAGCCTTGCGGAAAAAATGACTGCTTTCCCCTGCCAAAAGTTCCAGATAGAACCCTGCGGCGATCCGCAGCTTCAGCCAATCCTCTTTTTTGGCAGGGGGCAGTTTAAAGCCGATTTGGAAATTTGGCTGAGAAAGCCCCATATTTCGTTCCTTATATTTCTCCAAAATCCCCGCTTCTTCCATGGGGAAATAAACCCGGGCATCTGTCCTTCGGTTCTCCACCGTTTCTGCTTCTGCCCGCACCTGCCGCACAGGCACATCCCCCGTGCAGATCAGCACCATATTTTCCGTGGTATAGTATGTGTCATAGGCTTTTTGCAGGGTTTCGGCAGTGATTTTTCCAACGGTCTCCACTGTTCCCGCAATTCTATTTTTAATGGGATGCTTCCCATACATGCTTTCCAGCATCTGATAATAGACCACCCAGTTGGGGTCATCCTCATACATGGTGATCTCACTGGTGATGATTCCTTTTTCCCGTTCCGTATCCCCTTTCGTAAAAAAGGGCTTTTGGACAAAATCCAGCAGCAGCTTCAGATTTTCCATGAATTTTTCCCGACAGGTGAAATAATAGACTGTTTTGTCCCCATCGGTGAAGGCATTGGCCGATGCGCCGTTTTGGGTAAATTTTGTGAAGGCATCGCCCCATTCCTGCTGAAAGAGCTTATGCTCGATGAAATGGGCACTCCCTTGGGGAAAGGTGATAGTTTCGCCATCCTTCCCCTTCCAAAAAAGATGATTCGCCCCCCTCTTCACTAAAATAGCCCCCATCTTCTCCCCAAACTCCCTTTGGGGCAGGATATAATACTGCAGCCCATTCCTCGTTTTTCCCTGTTGATTTTTTTCAGTTCTCGTCATTTTCATCCGCCTCCCCGCTGAGCAAATAGACTGTTTTCAGTTTCAGGCGGTTCGCCGCCCGAATAATATCCTCCGGTTCCACCCGTTCCACCTGCCGCAGGAAGTGTTCCGTACTCAGCTCTTTTCCCTGCAACGCCTGCTCTGCAAAAAAATCCACCATGGCCCAGGGGCTGTCCGCCAAGCCGTCATACTCCCGCAGGATGCTTTCCTTTGCCTGCCGCAGTTTTTCCGCCGAAACCCCTTCTTTTTTCAGTTCATCCAGGCATTTCAGCACCAGCTTGCCTGCCTCCTTTGCATCCTTTTCCTGAATGCCCGCCTGTACAAAGAGATAGGGCGAAAGGGGATACCGATAGGATTTGATATCATAGCACAAGCCTCGCTCTTCCCGTATTTTTCGGAACAAAAGGGAATCGGGATCGCCCCCCAACAACTGATTTAACAAAAGCAACGCTGCCTGCCTGCGGCTGTTTTCCATATCCGCCTCAAAACCCAGCAGCAGCCGCACCTGTTCCGCCTCTGCTTTTTCCTGAATGAATCGAGGCGGTTCGTGTCGGTCACTGCCGTGTTCCTCTTTTTCCGTCACTGCCACTCTGCCAGGGAAATTTTGCCGCAGAGAAAGCACCTTGGGCTTCTCCTCCTTGTCCCCACAGAAAAAGACCTTTACCTCCGCCGTTTCCACGATTTTCTGATACCACGCAAACAAATTTTTTCTGTTGATCTCTTCCAAATCTTCAACATACCCATCAGCGGAAAGGGCAAAGGCCGTTTCCTCTGCCGTTTCCTCCAAAGCACGTTTGCGGGCAAAGGCCTTCTTATCATCCCGCAGGCTTTCCAGCTTCCTTTGCAAGATTTTCTTCTGCCGCTCCACCGCTTTTTCCTGGAAAGCCCCCTGCTCCATTGGGTGCAAAAGGCGTTCCCGCAAAAAGGAAAGAGCATCCTCCGTTTCCACTGTCTTTAAAGTTTCCATGGAGAATAAAAGCAGCTGCCTGTCCCCCTTTTTCACCACGCTGATATCCCACAGCGCACCATAAAGCTCCTCTGCTTGTCTTGCGGCCTTCCCCGGCTCTTCGCCCCGTTTCAGGACTTCCGCCAAAAGTGCTGTCTTTGTTGCCGTTTCACGCCCCAAGGGCAGATCAAAGAACAATACCAAAAGATTCGTCCGAAATTTCTGCCCATCCAGCAAAAAAATCCTACATCTGGGCAGATATCTTTCCAATGCAGCCATGTCGCCACCTCTTTTTCTTTTTTGCTTATTCTTTCCTGAAAAAAGAAAAAAATCCTTTCTTATTGTAAATGACAGATTTTTGCGCTATACTTTCTCTGTATTTCTTACAAAACAATTAAGAAAAATCTAAAGTTTTCATACATCCCGTTGCTTTTCCATATTTTGTGCTAAACTGCCTTATGAAAGGGAGTGTTTGTATGAAACGAAACTACGATTATGATATCGCCATCATCGGCCTTGGTCCTGCCGGCTCCACTCTTGCACGGCTGTTATCCCCCAAATATAAGGTCATCGCCATCGATAAGAAGGTTTTCGGCGGGGACGGCTTCCAAAAGCCCTGCGGCGGGCTGATCTCCGCCGATGCCCAAAAGGTATTGGCCAGTTTCGACCTGACCCTGCCTAAGGATGTGCTGGTAGACCCACAAATTTTTGCCGTCAAGACCATCGATTTGAAAAACAAACTGATCCGCCACTATCAACGGTTTTATATCAACCTAGACAGGCATAAATTCGACCTCTGGTTGGAATCCATCATACCAAAGGCAGTGGAAGTCCACAGCAATGCCATCTGCACAGAGCTGAAACGAAAAGACGGCGGCTTTTCCATCTCCTATCTGGAAGAGGGCAAAACCAAAACCTTCACGACAAAATTCCTTGTGGGAGCAGATGGGGCAAACTCCATCGTTCGCCGCACCTTCTATCCTGATAAGGAGATTCGGAACTATCTCTCCATCCAGCAATGGTTCCCGGAGACCCACCCGAACCCCTTCTATTCCTGCATCTTCGATCCGGAAACCACCGATTGCTGTTCCTGGTCTATTTCCAAAGACCATCAGTTCATTTTCGGCGGTGCATTCCCTTTGGATAACGCCAGAGAACGCTTCGAAAAGCAAAAACAGAAGCTGGAGAAAATCGGCTTCCGCTTTGGCGAGCCCTTGAAAACAGAGGCTTGCTTGGTTTTGCGCCCCGCTTCCTTTGGAGATTTCTGCAAAGGTGAAAAGGGTATCTTTTTCATTGGCGAAGCGGCAGGCTTCATCAGCCCCAGTTCTTTGGAGGGTATCAGCAGTGCCATCTATAGCGCAAGGGACCTGAGCCGTGTGCTGAACCATCCCAAAGGCAATCTGAACCAGAAGTATTGGAAGAAAACCTTCCATATCCGTTTCAAGCTGTTCTTAAAGGTGCTGAAATGTCCCTTTATGTATAACTCCTTTCTCCGAAAGATGGTCATGAAAAGCGGCATCCGCAGCATCCAGATCAACGAGACCACCCAAAAAGGCACAACACCACATTTTACAAAAAAATAAACCCGCAAACGGCGGGCATACCCATACAACAGGAGAAAAACCATGCAAAACCAATCTATACAAATGATAAAACAAATTTTTAAATCTGCCTTCGGGCTGTTTCTCTTTTCCTTCGGCGTATATCTGACCATTCAGGCGGATATCGGCCTTGCCCCGTGGGATTGCCTTTCCACGGGCGCCGCCTCCCACATAGGGCTGAGCTATGGCATCGTCCATACAGGCATTAGCATCCTCATCCTGCTCATTGATATTTTACTGAAGGAAAAAATCGGCTACGGCACCATTTTGGATGCCCTTCTGGTGGGCAATTATGTTGACCGCATCGACCGCACTCTTTCCCTGCCGAAATGCAGTAGTCTGCCCCTCAGCTGCATCATGGTCATTGTGGGCCTCTTCATCATGGGATATGGGCAATATTTCTATATGTCCGCCAGACAAAGCTGCGGCCCCCGGGATTCTCTGCTGATTGCTTTGGGCAAGCGTTTCCCCAATACTCCCATCGGCGTGGTACAGACGGTCATGGTTGGTGTGGCGTTGTTCATGGGCTGGCTGTTGGGCGGCCCTGTGGGCATCGGCACCATCATTTCCGTATTTGGCATGGGCACAGCTCTGCAGATCGTCTGCAAGGTCATGCACTTTGAGCCAAGGGAAGTTCATCATCTGAATGTAGCGGAAGCAACAGAATTCCTGTTGGGAAAACAAGCATCTATATAAAAATAAGGCACTTCGTGTTTTCACGAAATGCCTTTTCTTTTTGATGAAAATTATTTCCAGAATTCGAAATCCAGATCGTAGATATGAACAGTGTCACCTTCCTGGATACCTGCCGCTTCCAGTGCTTCGATGATGCCTTTTTCTTTCAGATATTTCTGGAAGAATGCAAAGCCTTTTTCTGTATCGATATTGGTGTAGCCGATCATCTTTTCTACGCCGACGCCGGAAACCACAAAATAGCCGTCTTCCACTTCTTCGATGGTGAAAGGTTCCTGATCCACCTTCACTTCATCAAATTCTTCATATTCTTCTTCGAATACGATATCTTCGGGATATTCTCTCAGAATCTTGCCAACCTCCGTCAGCAGTTCATCCAGACCTTTATTTGTGGCTGCAGAAATGGGGAATACTTTGTAGCTCTTTGCTTCATAAACCTCTTTCAGTCTTGCCACGTTTTCCTCGGAACCGGGGATATCTGTTTTATTTGCCGCAATGACCTGAGGACGTTTCATCAGGTCCTCCTTATATTCTGCCAGTTCTCTGTTGATCTTTTCCACGTTTTCCACAGGATCGTCACCTTCCACGCCTGCTGCGTCTACCACATGGATGAATACCTTGGTACGTTCCACATGGCGCAGGAATTCATGGCCCAGACCAACGCCTTCGCTGGCGCCTTCTACCAAACCGGGGATATCTGCCAAAACAAATTTATCGCCGAATCTGCCTTCTACCACGCCCAGATTGGGGGACAATGTAGTGAAGTGATAGTTTGCGATTTTGGGGTTTGCGTTTGTTACCATGGACAGCAGCGTAGATTTCCCTACATTGGGGAAACCGATCAGGCCAACGTCTGCGATTAGCTTCAATTCCAGGATTATATCGTATTCCTTGGCGATTCTGCCGGGTTCTGCGTATCTGGGTGCCTGTCTGGTGGGGGTTGCGAAGTGCTGATTGCCCTTGCCGCCCTTGCCGCCATAGATCAGGATTTTTTCTTCGCCGTGGCGGGTGATATCTGCCATAACTTTGCCGCTTTCCGCTTCACGGATGACAGTACCAACGGGGACTTTGATGATAACGTCCTCGCCGTCTGCACCGAAGCAGTTGCGCTTGCCGCCGGGTTCGCCGTTGGTTGCGGCGAATTTTCTTTTATAGCGGAAATCCATCAGAGTATTCATGCCGCTTTCGCCAACGAAAACAACGTTGCCACCCTTGCCGCCGTCGCCGCCGTCAGGGCCGCCGTGGGTGATGTATTTCGCACGGAAAAAGGAAACCTTGCCGTCGCCGCCGTTGCCACCTTTTACATGGATCTTGACTCTATCTACAAACATTTTTCCATCTCCTTTCTAAGACCGTGGGGTGCCGCCCCACCTCCCCGTTGGGGATCAGTCCCCAAACCCCATTCGATGCAAAACTGCGTTTTGCAGAGGTGGAAAATTATTTTTCCCAAGGATATCTGTTCAACTTTTTTCGTCAAAAACGGAAGCGCTTTCCGTTTCTCACGAAAAAGGCTTCAAATGATATCATTTGAAGCCTTCACGATTTTCATGCAATCTTATTCAGCGATTTCGACAGGGTAAACAGAAACCTGTTTTTTGTCTCTGCCTTTTCTTTCATATTTCACACGGCCATCAACCAGAGCAAACAGTGTATCGTTACCGCCCTTACCAACGTTTACGCCGGGATGGATTTTTGTGCCTCTCTGTGTGTATAAGATATTGCCAGCCAAAACATACTGACCGTCTGCACGTTTTGCACCAAGTCTCTTAGCATTGGAGTCACGACCGTTCTTTGTGGAACCGCCGCCTTTATGGTGCGCGAAGAACTGAAGGTTCAATCTGAACATGCTTCACACCTCCTCATGTATCAAAGTGAGATATTTGTTGTATTCTGATGCTATATCCGACAGACCCATGACCAGCGTTTCCAAAAGAAGCTGTGTATCGTGATCTGTCATTCCCTCAAGGGGAAACCAGACTTTGAGATAACCGCCGCGTTTTTCATCCGCTTCACATTTGAAGGGGATGTCAGTGAATTTCTCCACTGCATTGATGGTGTTAAAACAAAGCACCGTCACCGCGGAACAAACGATATCCTCGCCTGCTGCGGCATAGCCCGCATGACCGGAAATCTCAAATCCGCAGATTTTCTGATTTTTGCGATAAATCCTGGCTTTAATCATAATAGATTACAGGGATTTGATCTGCAGTTTTGTGAAGGGCTGTCTGTGGCCTCTTTTTTTGTGGAAGCCTTTTTTGGGTTTGTATTTGTAAACTACAACCTTTTTCGCTTTGCCGTCACCGATTACGGATGCTGTAACCGCTGCACCTTCCACGTAAGGAGCACCTACTTTGATATCGCCGTCTTTTGCCAGAACCAGAACTTTGTCGAATGTGTATTCGGAACCTGCTTCTACAGCCAGTTTTTCAACTGTGATGATATCACCTTCGGATACTTTATACTGCTTACCGCCAGTTTCAATAATTGCGTACATGTTGACACCTCCTCGCAATTTTACTCGCTGAATGCGGTAACCGGAGCCTTTCTCCGATTTTCTCGAACCTCTTCATGCGGCTGAACATACTCCAATATATTAGCATACCGAAGCCCTTCTGTCAACAAATTTATTCTAATTTTTCCCCATTTTTTACTGCAGAATAGGCCTTTTCATCGCCTTTTTCCTGCAGTAGGCGAAGCAAGAGCGAATGTCCTTCCTTCGTCATACATTTCCCCGCCGTAGCCTGGATCTGATAGGACTGGCGCAGGATGGATTCCGCTTTGTCCCTGCTGCCGGCTTCGGCGTAGATACGTCCCACGCGGTCGCAGAGCTTCCCGAAGCTCACCGTAAACACTCCCTCCTGTGCCCCAATGGAAAGCACACGGTCGAGGAGCGTCTCCGTATCCTTCTGATGCCCCAGTTTCGCATGGAGGGCTGCTGTTTTCAGCAGTGCCTTGGCAAAATTCTGGTTTTCCCCTTCCTGATTGCGGATGGACAGTGCCAACGCGCTGTAATATTCCACTGCCTTCTGGGGGTCTGCATCCCCTTTGCCCTCGGGCTTGGGCGGTGTCTGGGTGGTTTCTTCCATTTTCTGCTGCAGGAACAGATGTCTGCGTTTTTCGTAGGTTTCATCCATGGGAAGACCGCTGCGCTTCTGTTTCGCTTCCGCTTCCGCAAAATAGGCTTCTGCCTTATCCTCGTTCCCTGCCAGTCTATGACAGTTTGCGATAGCCAGCAGATTATTTGCCGCCGCCAACTGCTCCTGTGCAGTTTCCTCGAAATTCACGTCATTCTTTTCCCGATAAAGCTCGATAGCCTTTTCGAATTTTTTCTGCTTTATAGAAACACGAGCCAATGCTTCCAGTGTATTCAGATACAGAGGATTATCCTCATCCAGCATTTCCTTTCGAATCTCCGCCGTACGGGTCAGGGCTTCCTCTGCCCGTTCCAGGTCTCCTGCCGTTTCATAGACCAACCCCAGCTTTTCCAAAGCCGCTGCATAACGGGGATGGCTAGCGCCAAAACGGGCTTCCATGATATCCACGCCATCCTTGCAAAGCCCTATGGCCTTTTCATGCTCGCCCTGTCTTCTGTAAATTTCCGCCAGCAGATGCAGACACCAGACATACATCCCGCTGCTTTCATCACCGCAGGCTTTTCTGATTTCCAGTGCTTCCTCTACGGCCTCTGCCGCTTTTTCATAGGCATTCTGCTTTTTATAAAGCTTCCCCATGGCAGTCAAAGTATCAGCACAGGCAGTGTTTTCCCCCTCTTCCATGGTTCTGCGGATTTCAAGGGCTTCTGCAAAGCACTGCAGGGCTTCCTCCTCCTTGCCCATATTATCATAAAGGGTCCCCATGCTCATCAGGCAGGCCGCCACCTGCGGGTCTTTTTCCCCCAGCATGGCTTTTTTCTGATTCAAAGCCTTGATATTCAGGGCAAGGGCTTTTTTGAATTCCTTTTTCCCTGCGTAATCCACGCTCAGGTTATTCAGGGCATCGGCGTAGAAAATATGCTCCTTCCCCAGCATCCGTTCCACGATATCCAGCACTTCCCGATGGAGCTCCAACGCCTTATCATACTGCCCGTCCTTGCAACAGATGGCCGCCAGAGAATTCAGGCTGTTCATAAAATCCAGATGATCCTCGCTCATCAGCTTTCTGCGGATATCCACAGCCTTTTCACAGTATTCCACCGCCAGATCCATCAGTCCTGCCTTTTCACAGACAGAAGCCAAGGTCAGCACGTTTATCATGTAGTAGAAATTATCGTTGCCCCTAGCCTTTTCGATCAAATCTAAGCAGACCTCATAATAATAAATAGCTTTTTTGAAATTGCCCTTGGCATCGTAGGATCTCGCCATGGCACCGTGCAGATCAGCCAAATCCAGCATGGTAAATTCCTTACACTGCCTTGCCCGCTGCAGGGCTTTGGTATGACATTCAATGGCCTTATCCGTATCCTGCAGCAATTCGTATGTATTGCCCATGTGGTACAGGCTGTGGATATAATCGGCATGCTCCCTGCCCAGCTTGGCATCCCGGATTTCCAATACCTTGTTATGTAGCTTGAGGGCTTCTTCCTGCCTGCCGAGGTGGTTGAAAACGATGGCAAGGTTGTTCAGCGTATCCGCATAGGAAAGGCTTTCGCCACTGTAGTCCTTTTTCAGCTCCGCCGCTTTTTTATAATATTCCGCCGCATGGTCGTAAAGCTGGATCTGGTCAAAAGCCATAGCCAGATTGCTCATGTCCACGGCATATTCCATGCAGTCGCAGTCATCATTTTCCACATAAATATTTAAAAGGTTCTTTCCCAGGACGATCGCCTTTTTGTAGTCCCCATCCTTGTATGCCTGAAAAAATTCATTTCGCACTCTTCTGATCTCTCCGATATAAAACGCCATCAGTCCTCACCTCCATAAGCCTCATCCATCTGCCGAAAAGCCTCCCCGATGATATCGTAGGAATAGCCCTTCCGCAGCAAAAAATCGTATAGCTGTTTCTTCTTTTTTTCATTTTCCGGGGGCCATTGTCCACGGCTTTTTCGTTCCAGCCAATGGAACGCATCGCCTGCCTCGTCCATTTCCGTTTCCGCCATCACTTCATCGATGATGCGGGCGGAAATGCCCCGTTGTCTCAATTCTATTTTCAGAGCATAGCCGCTCTTGGGCTTCATCCACAGCTTTTCCCTGATATATTTGCGGCAATATTCCCTGTCGTCGGCATAGCCGTATTTTTCCAGAAAAGCAATGACCTCCCCAATGGTCTCTTCGGCAAATTCCTTCTCCGCCAGCTTGCGGCGAATCTCCTGCACCGTCCGCATCTTGTAGCCGATGAAATGCAAAGCCGTATCCTGAGCCTTGATATAAATAAGGTTTTTGCGGATAAAATCGATGGTTTCCTCCGCTACCTCCTGCCCTTCCTTCAGCTTGAAATAGAGGATGTCCTGCATGGGCAGCGCAAAGGCATATTCGCCGTCGATAAAAATATTGTATCTGGTCTCGTCCCGCTTCTGGGGCGTGATGGCTGTCACCAGCATGGCACTGCCTCCTTCCTGTTTTCTGTAAAATAATATTATAACATGTTTTTATCAAATACACCATCCACAAAAATTCCCCTTTCACCAAACTTTTTTGTCTAGCGAAAGGGGATAGTCCTAGCAATTTCCAAATGCTTCTACCCTTTGATGTTAAATCCACTTTTTTAATGATTGAAAAAAATCTTTTTTCAATTATTAAACATTCTTCTGCTTTAAAAAATTTTCATATAAATCTTTTTCGAGAATTGGAACTTCACTTATCTTTTCAAAAATAAGCCTTTCATTATCAACATAAAGGAAAAATTTTCTTTTTCGAATGTGTATTTCTTGCTCATTTATAAAATTTGCATTTAAAGAATATACATATAAATCAACTCTTTGGAAAGTTCCTTCTTCAAAAACACCCAAGTCTTTACTAAAAATATAGAATTTACTTTTATCCTCCAGCGCAGAAAAATAATATTCATCACCTGTTTCATCAGAGTAGAATTTAAATGTACCGTTTATATTATTAGATAAATCGTTTATTACATAGGTATATACACCATAAATCAAAAACAATACACTTAACAATCCTAAAGCAGCTTTTTTACCCGACATAATCAATTTCCCTTAATTCAGCTTTAGTTACTTGATCAAACGTTATACCTATTTCTTTCTTAACAACATCCGTATAAGCTAACGTAAAAGGTTGCGTACTGCCGGCAGGACGCTCATAAATTTCATATTCATCAATTTTATATGTTTTGTAAAATAATCCATAATAATGGACACCATCATTTGGCAACAGCATAGAATATCCACTCACTTTTTCTGTTTCTTTCCCACTGTCAAAAGTAATAGAAACAGGTCCTTTACTTAATTGTACTGTATATGTTATAACATTCCCTCCGTTTGCATTAAAATAAATTCTCCACGACCCCTTATTACTAGCATATCCTTCAGATAATTGTTTGGGCAAAACAGGAATTGTTTTTTGTATACTACCTACAAGTACCTTTTTTTGTTCCATATCATGTGCCCTTGTTGTATTTGTTCCAACATCCGGTTCCGCTGCAAAAGCAGACATTGTCGTTCCTAACGCCATAACTGTAGCCAAACCTAACGCAAATAATTTTTTCAACATAAATATTCCTCCTTTTGTCTTTTACTTAACTTTTTTGCGTCTAAAAACCTCACTATCCTCCTTTCCTAAAAATACCCTACACTTATTCATCGATTTACCATCCCTTCTCTTCCCGTTTTTTCCAAAAAAATTTTATATTTGTAGTAAAATTTCGATTTGTATAAAAATAGCGTGATTTCTCACGCCATTTTTATACATATTTTTACTTTTTCACAGTCACGCTGGTCGTCGTCAGTGTTCTAGTTTCCACCACCTTACTGCCCACATAAGCGTTAAAAGTAAATTTCACCCGATATTTCCCATCTGGCACCGTCTTTTCCTTTTTCATTTCCACCATGCGGTATTCATCCGATACCTTCATCACCGTACCATAGTTCGACCATTTTCCATCAGAATAACTCTGTAACTGTGCTTGAATCTCTGTTTTATCTGCGCCGCGCGTGGTTGCGTTCCCGGTAATTTTCAGCCTGCCTTCCCCCATATATTTTAGATTCCCATTAAAACTTTCGATATAGTCACTGGCAAAAGGTACAATTCCTCCACTTTCAGAAACCCTTACCGGTGTCCTCTCCCCCTGCTCCATCGCCAAAACCGGCTGACACAGCATCCCGCTTCCTTCCTGTTTTTCATTGTACTATATTACAAGGCAAAATACCATCTTCAAAAACAAGCTTTCCTCCCTTTCTTCTTCCATAGAAAAAGGGGCGAAGATGTCCATCCCTTCGTCCCTTTCAAGAAAAATTATTCTCCGCTTTTTCTGTAATACTGCAAAAACGCATACCAAATGAGCAAAATAGCAAGCCCAATGCCTTGCATCTGTATGGTGGGCAGATAGCGAAGCCCAATGATTGTGCAAATAATAAATACAGAGCCGATCTCTTTCCAATATGCCTTTTCACGCTTTGCCCAATATAGCACGCTGAAAATTACCGTTCCTGCAAGAAAGAAAATTTCGCAGAAAAGCATTTTTCTCAGGCATAGGCAGATTCCATAAATAATGAGATTGCAGATCGCCGTTGCGATCCATACTACTTTTTTGTCATTCATATCACATCTTTTTAAAATCTATTAACCTTCGCACCAGAAGTATAATTCGCATACGGATGGTTCTTCCAGGCTAAAATTGCTCTGGCATATCCTTCATGATCTTCTGTTACACAGAGATAAGCTCCTCCTGCATTTTTAATTCTCTTCATTTCTGCTGTACTCAAAAATCCATACACACCTATAAGAGCTGCTACAGATTTGCTAGCCAATGCTACTGTAAGATTTCCAACTAAATCAACAAAAGCTCCCGGCATTGGATCTCCATTGATTAAAGCATCATATGCTTCATCAGAATAATACGTATTCATCATCTCAACTCCGGTATTTAAATAATTCGCATAATAAATTGTCCCACCATTAGGGAAATATGCTTTCGAGTCATTTGTTGCTCTTGTAACCGGTGTAAACATATCGTTAATCATTTGCTCATAAACAGGATAAAAACGCATAGCATCTTGAGCTACTAATTGTTCTTTTACATCTTCCAACATCTCATTTTTTTCTTGCTCCAAGTTAGAAGCATACGCTTGCTCTGATGCATATGCTGATACACTCATTCCGCACATCATTGTTGCTAAAAGGATGAAGCTGGATGTATATTAAAAAAGTGGACACGAAATATAACTATACGTTACAATAAAGTAGACACC
>CALCGT010000019.1 GCA_937901125.1 uncultured Clostridia bacterium
CAGTTTTCAAGGATCAACTCTGCTTTGTCAGCAGCGAAGATTATTTTATCAAATCTTCTTTTTGGTGTCAAGTACTTTTCAAAGTACTTTCTCGACTTAATTTGCTCTGCTCCTCAACAGCGAATAACACTTTACCAGATGTTATTCCGTCTGTCAAGCATTTTTTTCGATTTTTAAACTCTTTTTTCATTCTGTTTCGTTGCTGTTTTATCAGCAGGAATTAGTATATCATTCTCGGTCTCGCTTGTCAATGTTTTTCTTTTGAAACATCAGCCGTTGACCTGTACGATATGCTGTTTTCACTCTGCAATCAGCAACGACAGTTGTTTATTATACTCGTCTGACGGAAAATGTCAACACCTTTTTTGAGTATTTTTCAATTTTTTTTTGCAAAACATTTTCCTACATTAGTAATATAAAGAATCTGAAGAGAAGAAACAACCCATTCCTTCTCTTCAGATTTTCTCAGGTTCACTGCATCTGATAGCCGAAATTATCAATGAGACGGGTCTTACCGATACATACAGCCATAGCCACCAATACATCACGGTCAATGGTTTCTACAGGCTCCATAGTCAATGCATCCACCGCGGAAACATAGTCTATCTTCGCCATTGGCTCTGCCTCAATGATCGCTTTCATTTCTGTCAGCAGTTCTTCTGCTTTCATACCTGCTTTGATGATTTCACGACCACGCGCTACGCTGCGGGAAAGGCACAGTGCCGCCTGACGTTCTTCCTTATTCAGATAAGTGTTACGGGAGGATTTCGCCAGACCATCCTCTTCGCGGATGATGGGACAACCAACGATCTCAATGTCAAAGTTCAGGTCTTTCACCATTTTACGGATGATCGCCAGCTGCTGGGCATCCTTTTCCCCAAAATATGCTCTGTCAGGGCTTACGATATGGAACAGTTTAGATACTACAGTACAAACGCCACGGAAATGGATGGGGCGAGTGAGACCGCAAAGATGATCGGAAAGCCCTTCGATGGATACATACGCACGGGGATCAGTATACATATCTTCCGGTTCGGGATGGAAAATCAGGTCAGCACCAAGACTTTCGCAAAGAGCACTGTCTCTTTCAAAGTCTCTGGGATATGCAGCCAAATCTTCATTGGGTCCAAACTGTGTGGGGTTCACAAAGACAGAAACTACTACTTTGTCGTTCTGCTCCCGACATTTCTTGATCAGACTGCCATGGCCTTCGTGCAAAAAGCCCATGGTGGGCACTAAACCAACGGTCAGCCCTTCCTTTTTCCATGCTTTGATGATCTCTCTGGTTTCAGGGATTGTTTTTGTTACTTGCATTTTATCTTCCTCATTTCAATAAGATTTGAAGATAGTCTCGTCCCAAATTCCATTACATGCCTTTTTATAATATCTTTGCTCTTCGAAAATAAAAAATCCCTTCTGCACTCAGCTCAGAAGGGAAGATTTGCATCGCAAAAAACTCTTACGTTCTTCTGAGTCTTATTTCTATCGAATATAAGCTCATCTCGTCATAAGATCAGATAAATATAGAAAGATTTTATGTAACAGCGAATGGTATGGGAGTGTAGTTTTGAAAACAAATACTATCTCCGAGGACATTCTAGCACCGGTCTCTCAAAAAGACAATCCTTTTTGTAAAAAATTTAACATTTTATACAAACATCCCTACAATTTTTTGCAGAACACCTTTTTTATGTGCCTCCGATGTTGCAAACTGGATGGAGTGTTCAATAAAATACTGCTGCACACTGGTCGAATCCTTTCCATTTTCTTCTCTTTTCACATACGTTCCAAAAGAAGTCAGCTCTCTTGCCTTTACGTTATCCATCAATATCAGTTCCAAATAGAATGAGAACCAGTCCCGATGCTCTTTGGAAAGAATAGGACAGGCGATCTCTACCCGACGCTGCTGGTTTCTTGTCATGATATCCGCAGAAGAAATATAGATCTGGCGCAAGTCTCCATCGCCAAAGCAATAAATACGAGAATGTTCCAGAAAACGACCAACGATGCTGGTCACACGGATATTTTCCGTTTTTCCAGGGACACCAGGTAGGATACAGCAGATTCCCCGAACGATCAGGTCTATCTTCACCCCTGCACAGGATGCTTCCGCCAATTTATCGATCAAATCACGTTCTGTCACAGAATTGGTTTTAATGATGATGCGTCCATTTTCTCCTTTGGCGATCTCATTGTCGATCAAACGCAACAGTCCCCTTTTCATGTCATAGGGTGCAACCAACAGGCGGGAATAGCTTTCATTCAGATTACCGATGAGCATGTTAGCAAAGAAAGATGCTGCATTCCTGCCCATTTCTTCATCGGCACTCATCAGGCAAAAATCTGTATAAAGTCCCGCTGTTTTTTCATTATAATTCCCTGTGCCGATCTGGGTGATATAAGAAATGCTGTTTTTCTCCTGATAGGTAATAAGACAAATCTTGGAATGACATTTGAAGCCTTCCTGTCCGTAAACCACACGGCAGCCTGCCGCTTCCAGCACCTTCGCCCATTCGATATTGTTCTTTTCATCAAATCGCGCCCTCAGTTCCACCAGCACCGTGATATTTTTCCCGTTCTCCGCTGCTTCCACCAGATATTTTGCTACCTGAGAATTTCGGGCCAGTCGATACAAAGTGATGCTGATGGATACCACTGATTTATCCCACGCCGCTTCTTTCAGCAAATCCAAAAACGGCTGCATAGAATGGTAAGGATAAAACAGCAGCACATCTCTCTGGCGAATCTGTTTCTTCATCGGTACATTTTCTGTCAAATACATCGGTTTCTGCGGAGTGAAGGCAGGATGAAGCAAATCTTTTCTGTCCTTTGCAATACTGTATGCCCAGGAAAGTACAGCGGGGCATTTGGAATAATAGACCTGATATTTTTTCAGCCCTAGTTTTTTTGCCAACAGCTTACCCAATTCATGGGCATTACCTTCCACCTCTAGCCAGACAGGAGCCAGCCTATCTCTGACCCGCAGCAGCTTGGACATTTGCTCTCTATAATCCGGTCCATCCTCGTCCATCTCATCGGCATCAAAGCTGATATCCGCATTTCTGGTAACGCAGATAACAGCCTTTTCTTCCGGTATATAAATCTTGAAAATTCGATTCAGGTTTCCTAGAATGATCTCTTCCATCCGCAGAAAACGTATTCCCTCATCTGTAGGCAAATACAGTAAAGGCGGCAAAACCTCCGGTACGCCAACGATACCCAGAAGGGTCTTTTCTCCGTTACGCAGCAACGCAGCTGCATATAACGCTTTATTCTTCAGGTGAGGAAAAGGATGAGAACGATCAATGATCTGTGGACTCAGCAAAGGACGGATGTTTTTATCAAAATATACCTGTACAAACTCTGCTTCTTTTCCCTTCAGCTCGAAAAAAGACACCTCTTTTATGCCCTGTTTTTCCAACTGTTTCATGATACGCTCATAAGCCTTTTCCCTGCGATGCAGCAAAGGCGGTACAGCCTCATAGATTTTAGAAAGCTGTTCCCCAGGGGTCAGCCCGCTTTTATTCTCCCTGTCATCTGGGGTCATAATAGAAACATCGAACAGACTTCCCACACGCACCATGAAAAATTCATCCAGATTAGTGGTAAAAATAGAGGCAAACCGCAGCCGCTCCAACAGTGGTACAGCCTCATTCTCCGCTTCTTCCAGCACCCTCAGGTCAAACTGCAGCCAGCTCAATTCTCTGTTTTGCGTATAACTCAAATCATAAGTTTTATAATCTTTTTCCATAAATACCCCTCCCTCACACTATAATCACTGATATATATCCGTTCTGCGTGCATTTTTTTTGCCAGTGCTTGAATGACCAATGACCCCGGAATGATCGTATGGATACGGTCAGGGCATTTTTTCAGCACAGCATCTCTGGCATCTGCATCTTTTTTCAGCAGAAATGCAATGATATCATCCAATTCTTTTCTGGTGATTTCTTTACAGGATGCATCCCGCTTTTCCCGCAGATTGATAAGCCCCCGCAAGCTTCTGGCTGTGCCGCCAACACCAATAAGCAACGGCTTGGGTGCATGAGGCAGTTCCACTTTCGTAAGATTTCCCTCAATAAAGCCTTTCATCTCCTCAATCTCCCGATTTCTGGGCCAAATTTTTTCCACATGCCCTTTATATAAATTCAAACACCCCATTTCGATGCTGTTGATATAATAAGGATGGCGGTCATCAAACGCAACAATTTCCGTACTGCCGCCGCCCAAATCGAACAGACAGCCATCTTCAAAGGGCGCAGCATTGACTGCCCCGGAAAAGCTCAGGATAGCTTCTTCCACCCCGGAGATCAGCTCAATCTCAAGCCCTACAGCGTTGTGGATACGTTCTATGGCTTCCTTGGAATTGGTGATATTCCGCAGAGATGCCGTGGCAAAGGCATGGATAGTGTCCACCGCGACATATTCCAGAGAAGTACAGAATCGACGCAACACTGCAATGATCACGCCGATCCCTTCTTCGGACATTTCTCCTTCTGTAATATAATTCGCCAGACCCGCTGTTTCCTTTTTGGACAGCAACACGTTAAACTGCTGTCCTTCGATTTTATAAACAGACATTCGCATGGTATTTGAGCCAATATCTATGATTGCACAAATCATTTTTTCCTCCTTGAAATACAAAAAACTGTATCCTTCTGCCATTCGTCAGAAAGATACAGTTTTATGATACGCTTTCATTGTAAAACCAAAGAAATCTTTTTTGTAAAATATTTGTAAAAAACCTCGAAAACAATACCAGTTTTCAGATTTTATGTCGTAATATCAAAAATCAGGAGAGAACCAAAGGATGCTGTCACAAATATTCTATCAACTATTATTTAATTACTTCAAAGCCACGCTGTAGATCAGCAAGGATATTATCGATATGCTCTGTACCGATAGAAAGGCGGATGGTGCTGGGCTTGATGCCCTGATCCAGCAATTTCTCTTCTGTCAGCTGAGAATGGGTCGTTGTAGCAGGATTAACCAGACTCTTTACGTCCGCAACATTTGCTAACAGAGAAAACAGCTGCAGATTGTCGATAAGCTTATGGGCTTCTTCCTGACCACCCTTAATTTCAAACGTAAAGATACTTGCGCCGCCATTGGGGAAGTATTTTTCATACAACGCATGGTCGGATGTTCGGGCAAGGATGGATGGTTCACATGTTCCACCTGAAGATGATTCGCCAGAAATGCAACAACCTTCTTTGTATTTTCGGCATGACGATCCAGTCTCAGGGACAACGTTTCCACGCCCTGCAGCAACAAGAATGCATTGAAAGGGGAGATGGCTGCACCCGTATCTCTCAACAAGATGGTTCTTGCATAAGTTATACTTTCCGCAAAGGCATCGATATCAGGAATATCGCTGTTGGGGTTGCCCAGTGTTTTCAAATAAATTGCCTTTGTATTTTCCTGAATTGCTCCCTCTACTTCCGCCAAATCATGGGCATCTACAAAAGTCGTTGTGATACCATAACGAGGAAGGGTATGGGCCAGCAGGTTATAGCTGCCGCCGTAAAACGTCTTTTGTGCTACGATATGTTCGCCTGCTTCCGCGATCGTATAGGTGTTTGCAGCAGCACCGGATACCAATGCCAAGGCCGCAACGCCGCCCTTCAAAGCAGCCAGTCTCTTTTCCAGAACATCCTGAGTAGAGTTTGTCAGTCTGCCATAAATATTGCCGGCATCCGCCAGACCAAATCTGGCTGCCGCATGGGTAGAATCATGGAATACGTACGATATGGTCTGATAAATGGGTACGTCTTTGGCATCTGTGGCAGGGTCTTCCTGTTCCTGTCCAACGTGAAACTTAGTGTTTCAAATTTATATTCACTCATTCTGATGACCTCTTTTCTTTTGTACTCTTGCATTTTTATCATGCTCTCTTTCGCATAAAAAATGAAATAAAAAAACCGGGGCTTACAAAGGCTCCCGGGCAATCGGCTTTAAAAATACCTATATCAAGTATTCTTCTGAAGTGTGAAACAGTGCATGCTGACGCACCAGCCATATAAAACGCCCGGGAGTTACACATTCGCATCATATACATGTAATTGTTTTTGCTACCAGCATAATATTCTGTCATGACTTCCACCTCCTTTTGAAATACTTTGAAATCCTCTTTTTCATGCGATGCACTGATGATACCATCATATTCCTACTAATTCAATACGAAAAATCAAATTTACTCCTTTTTTCATTCTTCAAATAAAAAAAGAAAAAGCAGGCAAATTAACCCACTTTTCCCGTAAAAAATATCCATCTTTATTGTATCGTGCCGCCGCCCAAAACAATATCACCGTCATATAACACAACTGCCTGACCCTTTGTGATAGCCCGCTGGGGTTTATCAAAGCATACCTCCAGCGTATT
The DNA here is from genome assembly GCA_937901125.1 of uncultured Clostridia bacterium. Classification (GTDB taxonomy): domain Bacteria; phylum Bacillota; class Clostridia; order Lachnospirales; family Anaerotignaceae; genus Anaerotignum_A. Next base: position 6,382 of record CALCGT010000019.1, read on the forward strand.
CTTATCCAATTGCGTCACCGTTGCCCGTTGCTCTGGCTGACGATACCGCACCTTTGCCTTCACTCTTTTGGGTTCTTTCAGAAATGGTACAGAGATCAAATTGATGTCTTTTGCAATCAATGTTTGCGTATACAGACTATCTTTCTTCCCAAGCAAAACACAGTTATGCTCAGGATTGATATCACAAACATACAGAGGAGCCATTGCGGAAACCTGCAGCCCTTTGCGCTGTCCGATGGTATAATGGATGATGCCTTTATGCTTGCCTAATACCTTCCCTTCCCGATCAACAAAATCCCCCTCTGGATACTGCTTTTTCGTATATTGCTGAATAAAATCTGTATATTTCCCATTGGTCACAAAGCAAATGTCCTGACTGTCATGCTTCTTTGCGTTAATAAACCCATGGGTTTCTGCTATGCGTCGGACTTCCGGCTTTGTCAGGTCCCCCAGAGGGAATAGGGTGTATCCTAATTGTTCCTGTGTCATCGTATAGAGAACATAGCTTTGATCTTTGGCAGTATCCAGCGCCTTCTTCAGCAGATATCTCCCCGAATCCTTATCGTATTCGATACGGGCATAATGCCCCGTTACCACATAATCATAATCCAATTCTTTCATACGCTGAAAGAGTTTGTCAAATTTCAGATAACGATTGCAGTCGATACAGGGATTCGGTGTCCTCCCTGTTTCATAGGCTTCTACAAACCGATCTATCACACATTCCCGAAATTTATCTGAAAAATTGAACACATAATAGGGAATATCCAGCTGATCTGCAACACTTCTGGCATCCTCCACATCAGCAAGGGAACAACAGGTATGTTCTCTGGAAAGACCAATTTCTTCATTATAAAACAGCTTCATTGTTGCACCAATGCAGGAATACCCCTGCTCTTTCATCAAACAGGCCGCAACACTGGAATCCACACCACCACTCATGGCGATCAACGCTTTCTTCATTCTAAATGCCACCTCCACTTCCTTCTCTAAACAGTATAACCAAGAAAACTCTTCCTAAGGCTTCGCCTGATTCTTTTTTGCTCCTCCTACCCAAAAATCTCCGATGCCCCACGAGGAAGCATCGGAGTCCTCTTTACTCTTCAAAAAGCGGTGTAGACAAATATCTGTCCCCTGTATCAGGCAGCAAGGCAACAATGGTCTTGCCTTCGTTTTCAGGGTGTTTTGCCAGTTCGATGGCGCCCATACCGCAGCACCGGAGGAAATTCCTACCAGAACCCCTTCGCTCTTGCCTACCAGCTTGCCGATTGCAAAGGCATCCTCATTGGATACTGCAATGATCTCATCATAGATGCCAGTGTCCAAAACATCAGGTACAAAGCCTGCGCCGATGCACTGAATCTTGTGTACGCCTGCAACGCCCGTGGAAAGGACTGCAGAAGAAGCAGGTTCCACTGCTACGACCTTGACTGCAGGCTTTTTGGATTGGAAAGTTTGTGTTTAGCATGACAATTTCGTCTGCGTTTACGATAAGCAACCTGTGCAGAAAAGGCGGAATACACACCAGCCACGGTATTGCGGGATAGTTCACGGGACACTGTGGATTTATTCCGACCAATGGCATCCGCTATATAGGTGATTGAATAATTTTCAGAGCGAAGAAGTAGTATCTTTTCTCGCTCTTCTGGTGTAAGATGTTTGTAATGGCTCATAGTTCCTCCTGGTATGATAGATGTCTTCGCAAACACCATTGTACCAGACTATGAGTCTTTTTTTATCTGTTGCACTTAGATTGTAAATTCAAGACATAATAAATCCCTCCTAAAAAATATCTTTATTTTTGTTCTTTCGTTTTTCTAAAATGATCTCTTTTTTCTCTTTCTAAAAAACAATAAAAAAACCGGGGCTTACAAAAGCTCCCGGGCGTTGGCAAATACTCTTAACGTATTTCTCTGGAGTATGAATCAATGCATGCTGACACACCAGCCATATCAAATGCCCGGAAATTACACATACAACAGCAACACATTTTTTTATTTTTGATAACAGTATCGTTTCTTTTCATGACTTTTTCCTCCTTCCAAAATTCCTTTTATTACGATGGCAAAAGAATAACACCATTTTCCTACTAATTCAATAGGAAAACTAAAATTCATTCCAATTTTATCAAATGATATTTCAAAAGAAAAAAGGGTATCAATTCCTTTGGAATCAATACCCTTTCAAAGCAAATCTTATTCTATTAGTTTTTAAAGCTATGGATGGGTGCAGGGATTCTACCTCCACGAGCCACAAATTTTTCACAGCTAAAACGATTCACAGGAATGATAGGCGCATAGCCTAGCAAACCACCGAATTCTACACTTTCGCCCTCTTTTCTGCCAATCACAGGGATCAGACGAACTGCTGTTGTTTTATTATTTACCATACCAATTGCCGCTTCATCCGCAATGATACCGGACAATGTTGCCGCAGAAGTATCACCGGGCAGAGCGATCATATCCAGACCAACGGAGCAGACACAAGTCATTGCTTCCAGTTTTTCCAGTGTCAATGCGCCTTTTTCGCAGGCATCAATCATGCCATGGTCTTCGCTGACGGGAATGAAAGCACCACTCAGACCACCAACATAAGAAGATGCCATAACGCCGCCTTTTTTCACATTATCATTCAGCAATGCCAATGCTGCGGTGGTACCAGGTGCACCAGCTTCTTCCAGGCCCATTTCCTGGAAAATTTCTGCGATACTATCCCCAACTGCAGGTGTAGGTGCCAGAGAAAGATCAATGATGCCGAAGGGCACGTTCAATCTCTTAGAAGCTTCTCTTGCAATCAGCTGACCTACACGGGTGATCTTGAAAGCAGTACGTTTTACAGTCTCACACAGCGTTTCAAAATCTGCACCTCTAACTTCTTCCAATGCCTTTTTCACTACGCCTGGGCCGCTGACGCCAACATTGATACAGCAGTCTGCTTCGCCAACGCCATGAAAGGCCCCTGCCATAAAGGGGTTGTCCTCAACCGCATTGCAGAAAACTACCAGCTTCGCACAGCCGATACATTCGTTATCCTTTGTGCGTTCTGCTGTTTCCACAATGATCTCGCCCATTCTCTTGACCGCATCCATATTCAGACCGTTTCTGGAAGTACCGATATTGACGGAAGAGCAGACACGTTCTGTCACTGCCAATGCTTCAGGAATAGAATCGATCAAAATCTTATCACTTTCTGTGTAACCCTTCTGCACCAGAGCAGAAAAACCGCCAATAAAGTTAACCCCAACTTCTCTTGCCGCTTTATCCAATGTCTGCGCAACGCTGACATAAGAATCCGCATTTTTGCAACCTGCCGCCGCAATGGCAATGGGTGTTACAGAAATTCTCTTATTTACAACTGGGATCCCATATTCCTTCGCCAGTTCATCGCCGACCTTCACCAGATCCTTTGCATATGTAGTAATTTTCTTGTAAATCTTTTCGTTGAATTTTTCGATATCTGCATCTGCACAATCCAGCAAGCTGATCCCCATGGTAATGGTACGCACATCCAGATTCATTTCACTGATCATGCTGTTAGTTTCCAAAATCTCATTTCTTGTGATCATTCAGTCCAGCCCCCTTTTTAAATACGGTGCATCGCATCAAAAATCTCTGTATGCTGGATCTTGACCTTTAGACCCATTTCTTCCCCTACTGCCTGCAGTTTTTCTGCTGTTGCATCAAACTCATCCTTTGCATCAGTAATGTCCACTACCATTACCATGTTGAAATAGCCCCCAACGATAGTCTGGGAAATATCCAGAATATTGATATTTGTTTCCGCTAAAGCTGCACATACCTTTGCAGTAATGCCAACCTTATCCAGACCAAGTACTGTTACAACTGCTTTTTTCATCTCTTGCTCCTCCTTTTTCAACATGCCTTGTATGCTTGGATCTGAATAAGAATACCGCATGATCCTGATAGTACGACTGCACCGCCGTAGTTTTGTGGTATTCCAAAGATCCTATCCTATCTTTTGTCCCAAAAATCTTTATTGAGAATGATGTTCCTATCATACCGAAAAGCAGCAGAAAAAGCAATGGACAAATGTCCCTATAATAAACACAAATCCCCAAGAAAAACCAACATATTGTATACAATCCACCGTTGGATTATCTTTTTCTATAACAATTCGGTATAATAAAGTCATTTTTCAGCATTTTTATGATAGGAATCCAGAAATTACCATAAAATAAATCACCCTTCTGCTTTAAAATCACAAAAAAGGGGATGAAGCCCGCCAAGCTCCATCCCTTTTTTGGGTTTAAACATCTTCTTCAAATGATATGGGCAGAAACAGGACTTTATTCCTGCCTCCGCAGATCATCCCCAGCTTTCCGCCGTCCTCATTATTCAAATGATATTCCTTTATCATAGCCTGCGGGCGTTTCTTTGCCTCCTCTATCACCGCAAATTCCACCGCGCCGCCGCCAATGCTATCGATGATCTGTTTTTTTTCTACAAACATCATACTGCCCACCCCTCTGGGAGAGGAACCGGTCTTTTCGATGATGATACAAAGGGTTCCCTCTTTCCTCACCTCCAGCAATTCTCTGGAAACGGAAGAGATCTGTTTTCCATTCTTTTTCTGAATGATCTGGGCCAATATGCTGACTGCGATCTCTCCTGGTGTTACGGCTTTGATGGGCAGCCCAATGGGAGCAAAGATCGTTTTGATCTTTGCTCCAGCGATACCTTCCTGCCGCAGATTTTCAAAAGTCTTTTTCACCTTCGACCTGCTACCGATCATCCCCAGATACTGATAGGGATGCTGCAGAATGGTCTTTACACAAATAAAATCATCCTTATGCCCACGGGTCACCACACAATAATACCCATTGGGCTCCAAATACTTTTCCAGATTTTCAAAAGAATCACAGATGACCTCATCTGCCAGGGGGAATCTTTCCCTGTTGGCAAATTCTTCTCTGTCATCCAGCACCTTAATATAAAAATCCAGACAGGAAGCCATCTTCACCAATTCACAGGAAACATGACCGCCCCCGCAGATCACCAGATTGGGCTGGGTGCTGAACCATTCCTCCTTGATCAGAGAAACGTCCATATCTGCCTCCAATAAGGCAGAAACCGCCTTCTGATATAAGGAGTCGTCATGGTTCGGTTTAATTCTGATGGTTTTTTCGGGATACTTTTCTTTCAATGGTTCCATATATCCTTTCCTCACTAATTTTTGGATATGGCTTGCCTCAATTACGGTATTTTCGGAAATCCCCAAACATGTCTTCACCAGCTCCCACCGATGGGATACCTCTTTGGCTCTTTCCCCCAAGGCGTGCAGCCCGCAGACAACGATGATTTCCTCCACATTTTTGTAGATCACAGGTTCCTTTTCATTAGGAAATTTGATTGGCATGTGCTTTGAGCCGTCTGCTTCGATCAGCACCACATCTGCCTTTTCGCAGACCTGTAGATAAGTCTCCCGAGAAAGGGCTTTGATCTTCTGCCCCTCCGGGATTCCTGCCATGGCATAGCCTTTTTCTTCCAACGTTCTGATGATCTCATTGGAATCATCGGTCAGCAGGGTATCCTCTTCTATGAACATGCGGGTAGATGTGGTCACAAAAACCTTTTTTCCCTGGGCCCGATAGGCACGGGTATATTTTTTGATAAGGCTTGTCTTGCCCCCTGCTCCAACGAATGCCTGAATCATACTATCTCCCTTTCAGAAACAAATTCCCGTTTACGCAAACAATTCTCTTTCCGTCACACATTCCGATTTGATCTTTCCCACCAGAAAATCCAACGCATCCAGTACTCTGGGGCGGATATCCCCGCCGATCATCACATACATGATATCTTCCCCCACCGAAAGTTCCCCTTCGTTGAGCCAGACACGGACATAATAGATGCCTTCTCTTTTTCTGGTTTCCTCTACCGCCTGAGAAACTTTCTCCGAATCATAGGAAAACAAAAGCCTTTTGACGGGTTTCGTTTCCCCTGCACCCTTACGCACCTTTTCTCTGGCGGTTTCCCGTACGATGCCGTTATGCACCAGATACATACCGACCTTCGAAGCGTCAGCATCCTTTTTTGCTTCCTGCATCCATTGATCCATAGAGGGAATCTCTTTTTTTACAGGAACAGCTGCACAGTCGGCAGAACCGGCAGATGCCAGCATTTCCAAACCGTGCCCAACGACAGGAAGAACTGCCTCCAAGTTTTCCTTTACTGCCTTCTCACTGCCAGGCAGATTGATGATAAGGGTGCCGCCGCGAATACCTGCGGCACTGCGGGAAAGGCAGCCTCTTGGGGTGATCTGCATACTTGCCGCCCGCATAGCTTCGGGGATGCCTCTGGTCTCCCGCTCCACCACGGCAAGGGTGGCTTCAGGGGTAATATCTCTGGGTGAAAAGCCCGTCCCCCCTGTGGTAAGCACCAAGGCAGCCTGCAAATCATCGGCACATTTAATCAATTCTGCTTTGATCTGCTCCATCTCATCGGGAAGGATGTTTTGATAGACCACCTGATATCCTGCCGCCTCCAACATTTTGCAGATGGCAGGGCCGCTGGTATCTTTTCTTTCCCCTCTGGAGCCTTTATCGCTGATGGTCAGCACTGCTACCGTTTTCTTCATGCCTTTTCCTCTTTTCTATAATAATCTCCGTGGACACCGCCTGTTTTTTCCAGCAGGCAAATATCAGTAATCAAAATATCCTTTTGTACTGCCTTGCACATATCGTATACCGTCAGGGCCGCCGCCGATACTGCCGTCAAAGCCTCCATTTCCACTCCAGTCCGCCCGGCACAGGAAACCATAGCCTGAATCTCCACAGAGCAGCGTGCTTCATTCAGCGTCAGCTCCATATCGATGCCATCAATGAGAATAGGATGACACATAGGAATGAGATCAGGAGTACGTTTTGCCCCCATGATGCCTGCGATCTGGGCCACGGTCAGCACATCTCCCTTTTTCATGCCACCCCGTTGGAGCAGTTCGAAGGTTTTCGGGCTGACCAGCACCCGTCCTGCAGCAACGGCTGTACGGCTGGTGGGTTCTTTTGTTCCAACGTCCACCATTTTTGCCCGCCCCTGTTCATTAAAATGGGTAAATTCCTTCATCTTCATCCCCCTATCTGATTCATGTTTCGCTTCGCTTTGCTGGGCTGCCCATAGGAAAGGGCCCCATGACATTCCGGTTTTTCAAGGATTGCCCGTTTCATTTGTTCCAGCATCCCCAGAGGTGGTTCCCCCTTGATGGGATATTCCGCAGCAGAATGGAGACAGGGCTTCACTTTTCCGTCTGCCGTCAGCCGCAGACGGTTGCAGGCTTGACAGAAATGAGCATATACCGGGCTGATGAGCCCCACATTTCCTTTGGCATCAGGAAAACGATATAGCTTGGCAACACTACCATCTGTCGTCGCAGCCACCAGTTCCGGCAATCGCTCCAATACGATCTCGTTGGAAAGAAAGGCTTCCGAAGCAAACTCACCGCCATCATACATAGGCATCAGCTCTATGAACCGAACATCTATGGGATATTTTTTCGTCAGCTCCGCCAATGCCGGGATCTCGTCATCGTTAAAGCCGCCGATCAGAACCGTATTGATCTTGACCTTTTCAAAGCCCGCTTCCAAAGCTGCTTCCAGTCCAAGCAACGCCTGCTGCAATTCTCCCTTTCTCGTCATATCTGCATATTTTTTCTCATCCAACGTATCCAAACTGATATTGATACCCTGCACCCCCGCCTCCCGCAGGAGTTTTGCCAAAGCAGGCAGAAGGATGCCGTTGGTAGTCATGCAGACCTCTTCGATGCCTTCCACTGCTGCAACGCGACGGCAGATGGAAAGGATATTCCTTTTCACAAGGGGTTCCCCGCCGGTGATACGCACCTTCTTGATGCCCAAAGCAGCAGCCACTTCCACCGCCTGTATCATTTCATCTTCCCTTAGCATATCCTCATGCTTCTTTTTGCATACCCCTTCCTCCGGCATACAATAACGGCATCTCAGGTTACAAAGCTCTGTCACGGACAGCCGCAAATATGTGATATTTCGTCCAAATCTATCTTTCATATACCAGAGTTCCTTTCCATCCAATGACACCGATAAAAGTATATCATGCCTGCAATAACAAAATTGCATCCGGCGGCAAACAGACCGTCATCTGTTCTCCCCCGATGCTTTCCCAAACGGGCTTATCCAACTGGATGCCGATCTGCATATTTGCCTTTTTCCCCACAGGTGCCAGCAGCACCGTATCGGAAAAAGGCTCTTCTATTTCACCGATGACCCTGCAGGTCACCGCATTTTCTTCCATTCCATTTGCAATGCGGATATCATGCGTCCGAATGCCGATATATTCCATTTTTACTGTAGCACGGGGCACAGTCAAGGTCAAATCCCAATCCACCGCATACACATGGGTATCATCCATGATTTTTGCCCGGGAAATATTTTTACATCCCGTCAAAAGGGCGCCGCTTCTGGTTTTCGGATCACGAAATACCTCTTTTTTTCTGCCCACCGTTTCCAGCTTTCCCTGTTCCATCACAGCAATGCTGTCGGAAAGACGAAAAGCTTCGTCTCTGTCATGGGAGACCAGAAGGACTGTTTTCCCGAATCGCCCCATAATCTCCTGCACCTTTCGTTCCAAATGAAACCGCAAATAGGTATCCAAAGCGGAAAAGGGTTCATCCAAAAGCAGCACTTCTGGTTCATTGACCAGAATACGTGCCAATGCCACCCTTTGTTGCTGCCCGCCAGAAAGCTGATGGGGTCTTTTTTTCTCCAGTCCTTCCAACTCCATCATGCAAAGCATTTTCGTAACAGCTTCTGCTTTTTTTTCCTTTCCCCGCATCCCGCAGGCGATATTCTGCTCTACAGTCATATTGGGGAAAAGGGCATATTGCTGAAACAGATACCCCACTTTTCTTTTCTGGGGGGACAGATCGATTTTTTTCTCGGAATCAAACAGCGTAACGCCATCTAAAATGATACGGCCTTGATCGGGTCTTTCAATACCTGCGATACATTTCAGGGTCATGCTTTTTCCACAACCGGAAGCCCCCAAAATCGCCAGCACTTCATTTTCCGCTTCAAATTTTACTTTCAAATGAAAATTTCCAAGCTTTTTTTCAATATCTACAGAAAGAGCCATATCAAGCCACACTCCTTCCGCCTGTTTTCTTCTTTTCCAGAAGATTCACCGCCAGCAGTACCACTGCAGAAATGGCCAGATTGACCATGACCCACCGAAAGGCCAGTGCATCCTCATTGGTACGCCAAAGCTGATATACTGTTGTAGATATGGTGGCTGTCCGCCCGGGGGTATAGCCGGCAATCATGCTGGTCGCACCATATTCCCCCAAAGCACGGGCAAAGGCAAGAACTGTCCCCGCCAAAATCCCCTGTTTGCAGAAGGGCATGCGAATCCGCCAAAAAATATAGGAATTGCTGAGCCCTAAGGTCTGCCCGGCATAAGCCAATGTTTCGTCAAAGGCTTCAAAGGCACCCCTTGCCGTACGATACATTAGGGGAAAGGTCACCACCGTTGTGGCAAAAAACGCCGACCACCATGTCATCGTCAGTTTCAGTCCAAAGGTGGATAAAAACCATGCCCCCACCATGCGCTTCGACCCCAGTATCCGCAGCAAAAAATAACCCACCACCGTTGGCGGCAGAACCAAAGGCAGCGTCAGCACCACATCTAGGCATCCTTTCAGAAGTCTGGGTGCCTTTGCAATATAATATGCCGCAAAAACACCTGTAAAAAACGTGATGACCGTACTGATGCCGGCAATCCGCAGCGAGTTATACAGAGGAAACCAATCCATACGTTTCCCTCCTTCTATCATTCCATGGCGGGAGCAATCACTCCCACCTCTCACTTCTTCTTATGTCAGAGGTGCAAAGCCAACTGCTTCGAATACCTGACTTGCTGCTTCCTCCGTCAGAAAATCCAGAAAAGCCTGGGCTGCTTCCGGATTTTTGCTGATATTTAAAACGACCGCTGGATAGATGACCTGTCCGCACATTTCCGCCGTTGCAGTGTCCACCACGGTCAGCCCAGCAGAATGGGCATCGGTGCTGTAGATGATACCACAATCCATCGCTCCTTCAGAAACCTGTGTGGTTACTTCCTTTACATTAGAGCCATAGGTGATGCAGCCTGCCTTTGCCAGTGTTTTTTCCCTCAGTCCATAGTAGTCAAAAATTTTCTGTGTATACTGGCCAACGGGAACGTCCGCATTCCCCATAGCCAGCAGCACCGTGCCATTGTTCAAGCCTTCTGCCAGTGCATCATAGGAAGTGATGCCCGCAGGATTCTCTTCAGGAACAGCCAAAACCACTTTATTTTCCAACAGGTCGATACGGCTGCCCTGCAGCACAAAATCTAGACCTTCAGGGTTTGCATCCGCCCCTGCCGTGCTGTCCAGCTGGTTCATCTGTTTCGGTGCCGCGGAAATGAATACATCACAATCCGCGCCTTCCTCAATCTGCGTCTTTAATGTACCGGAAGAGTCAAAATTAAATACCAGCGTCACATTTGGTGCCACTTCTTTGTAAAGTTCTGCGATCTCTATCAATGTTTCTGTCATAGATGCCGCAGCAAATACGGTCAGTTCCGCCGCTTCTACAGTTTTCTCCGCAACGGATTCTGTTTCTGCACTTCCGCAACCGGTCAGCATCCCAATGGTCATACCCAATGCCAACAGCATTGCAGTTATTTTTTTCATGCTTTTTTCCTCCTTAATCTGAAAAGGGACACTTTCACTTTCCAAAACCACAGTTGGGGAAGGTACAAACGGGACAGGACAGGCATAAGCCCCCTTCTCCCAACACATGGAAATCCTCTGCCCGCAGCTTTTCTCCTGCCAGCACTCTGGGCAGAACCAAATCGAAGATGGTTCTTCTGGCATACATCACACAGCCGGGAAGCCCCATGATGGGGATATCCTCTTTGCCATATGCCAGCAGGAACATTGCCCCCGGCAAAACCGGCGCGCCATAGGTCACCACTTCCTCAGCAACACTCCTGATGGCGGCAGGGGTCCTGTCATCGGGGTCTACACTCATGCCCCCTGTGCAGATGATCATATCTGCCCCCTGCTCTAAAAGCTCTCGAATGCAGGATTCTATCCTTTCCGGGTCGTCATTGGAAAGCTTTCGTCCGCTAACTTCCATTCCGTATTCAGCCAGCTTTTCTTCAATCACAGGGGTAAAGGTATCCTCTATCCTTCCGTAAAACACTTCATTCCCCGTTGCCACAATGCCGACCTTCTTTTTCAGAAAGGGCTTGATCTGGAAAATCGGTCTGCCATTGCTGACCTTTTTTGCCTGCTCCATTTTTTCCTTTTCGATGACCAAGGGGATAATACGGGTTCCGGCGATCTTGTCCCCTTTTCTGACAGGGAAATCCCCATGGCGGCTGGCAATCATCATTTCTCCCAGAGCATTCACGCCCTGCAAAATCTCTCTGTCAATTTTCAAAAGCCCATCGCAATCAGCAATGACCTCGATTTTTCCTTCCTTCACTGCGGAAGGGTGCATATTTTCATTTTTGCAAATATCGTATAAAATCTGCGCCGCATCATTTTCATGGAGCATATTTTCATTGTTTTCCCAAATATAAATATGATCTTTCCCGACACTCAGCAGCACAGGTATATCCTCCTCCCGGACGATATGTCCCTTGCGGAATACCGCATCCTTCGTTACACCTTTGATGATCTGGGTAATATCATGGCATAAAATCTGCCCCACGGCCTCCTCTGTTTTCATCAATTTCATGGGAGTTCTCCTCCTTTCTCCTCTTTTTTGCACAGTACGCCTGCAGGTTTTTCAGATCCTCCGGCGTATCTATATCAAATAGTTCATATTCCTCCATTGCCTGTATGACTTTTACCCGCTCCCCGTATTTTCCGATCAGGTAAGAACCGCCCTTCTTTTCCGGCAGTGACTGCAATTCTGCAAAATATCTTTTATCGAATAAGACGGGCATACCCGTTTTTTTCCCATAGGCCAAACGAAGGATATGGCCTTCCTGAAATGCATCCAGCATACGCAACAGGCTTTCCCCGCGCAGAAGTGGCTGGTCACAAGGGCAGAAAAGAACACCGTCCATCCCTTCCATGGAAGCTATGCCCAAGCGCACGGTATCATTGCGATTGGGCAGGCTATGATAGATGACTTTCACGCCCTTCTTTCGACAAAACGCTGCCGTTTCTTCGCTTCTTGTTACTACCACCCGTCGGGCAAAAATCCCTTCTGTTGTGTCCAATATCCGTTCCAAAAAGGTTTTCCCCTCCAGCTTCGCGAGCAGCTTATTTTGCCCAAAACGGGCACTCAGCCCAGATGCCATAATAACACAGCCCATTTTGAGGGAATTCTTTTTCTTCTCGCCATTATTCCGAAAAGAATTCCTTGTAGAGTTTTCTGTTGGCTTCATAACACGCCTCCCGATACCCTTCATATTTCTCTAAAAATATCTTTGCCTCCGGGGTCAAGCAGCTGCCGCCGCCCCCTTTTCCGCCGATGGTCTTTTCCGTCAGTAGAAAACCCAATGCCTTCTCCGCTCGGCTCACCATGGAAAGAGCTTTGCTGTAGGAAAGGTTCATTTTTGCCGCCGCCCCTCTCAGGGAACCACATTCCTCAATGCCGTGAAGCAGTCTGCAGGGGCCTTCTCCGAAAAATCGCTGATCGCCTTCATATAAAAAGATGCTCGTTGCTTCTCTCATGCTTCTTCCTCCCGCAAATGCTGATATCTATGCTTTGTTTTTCAAATGCAAGATGGTCTCTACCACGCCGCCGGCGATACATCTGGCCTTATCGGAAATGGTGAAGCAGTTTTCAAATTCCTGCAGTCTGGGGTCAATATCTGCAATCTTGAACCCCTTTGTCACAGGGTATCCATCCCGAATCAGTCCCCGCAACAGACCATCAATGCTAGCAACAACAGGAATGTTCCCTTCTTGGGTTTCAATCAGGGCGATGGTCTCCCCTTTTTGCACCGTATCCGTAATTTTTTTGACATTTCTCATCACACCTGTCGCTGGGCTATGGAGGACACGTTCCTTACTGAAGCCTGCGATCACGCCGGGAATCCCCGTATTTTTGATGGCTTCTCCTTCATAAATGACTCTGCCAAGGGAATGTCCCCGCATAGTCTCGATGACAGCATCCACATCTTCCCCTGCGGTAAAGCCGGGGCCCAAGGCCACTGTGATGGGTGCCATGCCCTTATGGGTGCCAAGGTTCTTCTTCGCTAGAATCCCATCCACCACAGCCACGGGGCAGAGCTGCCCGATGCAGTCTCCCGCAGGGTCGATAAGCATAGCCAGCTTTCCCTGTTCCAAGAGAGCAACCGCTTCTTCCGCCGTTCTCGCCAGTGTGCAGGTCAAATCCTCCACTGTCTGTGTCCCATTATAAACGGCTTCGGAAAATGCCACATTCCTGCGGATGGCAGAGGGATTTTCTGTTTCCAGAATCAAAACTTTGAACCCGCATTGATACAATTTATAAATCGTCCCAGTGGCGATATCCCCGCCGCCTCTGACGATAACCAGATTTTCCATTCCTATCCCTTCCAACTTTATGGTCTGATAATGGTTTTTGCCTGTTCCATCTTTTCTACGATTTCATACATATTTGTCACACTGCCTACTGCCAGCTTGTCCTTAATGCCGTAAAAATCAAGACAGGTGCCGCAGGTCAGGATATTGACCCCTTCCGCCTCCAGAATCTTCAGGTCTTCCAGTGTATCTGCCCCTTCGCAGGTCAAGTATGCCCCTGTGTTATAGCAAAGAACGGTCTCAGGCAGAACATCCTGCTTGGTTACAGCGAAAACAAAAGCCTTTATCAAAGAAGTCCCCAGCTTTTCCTCCCCTGTACCCATCACATTGGCAGAAAACACAATGACCATGCCATTTTTCCTGACATTCACTGTGCAAGAGACTTCCTCTTCCTGTTCTTCCACTTCTGCTGTCTGAACAGTACCTTCTGCGGAAACCACCTGAATGGTCACTTCATATTCCTTTTCCGCTTTCTTTTCACCTGTGGCTGTATAGCCCTTCTGCTTTGCAAATTTCTGTAAATTCTGCACAGCGATCTCATTATCCACCAAAATAGTCAGCACATCGCCCATGTGCAGCTCTTCCGCTGCTTTTTTTGCATTGACTACAGGCAGAGGACAAGCCAATCCTCTTGCATCTACGATTTTCTTTTCCATCATTTATTCCTCCATTTTCTCCGGCTTTGCCAACTCCCTGATGGCTGCAATCGCCGTATCTGCTTCTTCCATCGTGTTAAAATGCGAAAAACTGAAGCGTACCGCTCCCTGCTCCACCGTGCCCAATGCCTGATGCATCAGCGGGGCGCAATGGGCACCGGGGCGAGTGGAAATGCCATGGTGCATCGCCAAAGCATCGCTGACCTCCGCAGAATCATAGTCCCGGATATTCAACGTAACGATAGCACAGCGTTCCTTTGCAGAAAAATCCCCGTATACCGTTACGCCTGGAATTTCCTTTACCCCTTCATAAAAATGCCACATCAATTCCTGTTCTTTTTTGCGGATCGTATCTAATCCCATCTCCTGGAGATATCCCACTGCAGCCAGCAGCCCTGCTAGGCCATGGGCATTCAGCGTCCCCGCCTCCAATGCTGTGGGCATCTGGGCAGGGTGGGTCTTGCTGTAGGTCTGCACACCGCTGCCGCCGGAAAGCAATGGCTTTACCAGAACACCTTCCCGCACATACATCCCCCCTGTTCCCTGGGGGCCAAGGAGCCCTTTATGCCCCGTAAAACAGAGGATATCAATGTGCATTTCCTGCACATCGATGGGAAACACCCCTGCTGTCTGGGAAGCATCCACCACGAAAAGGATACCGTGCTTTTTTGCGATTTCCCCAATTCTCTTGATATCCACCAAATTTCCCGTCAGGTTTGAACCATGGGTACAGATGATGGCTTTTGTGTTTTCTTTGATGCTTTTTTCAAAATCAGCATAATCGATGCGCCCCTGTGGGTCGCTGGAGAGAATAGTCAGTTCTGTTCCTTTTTCTTCCATTTCATACAAAGGGCGCAGCACAGAATTATGCTCCAAAGCCGTTGTAATCAAATGATCGCCTTTCTCAACGATGCCCTTGATGGCAATATTCAGGCTCTCCGTAGAATTCATCGTAAAAACGATCTGCCTGGGGCTTTCTGCATAGAAAAGCTGTGCCAGTCTCTCCCTCGTATCGAATATGATGCGGGATGCATCCAAAGAATCATCGTGACCGCCTCTGCCTGCGTTCCCCATAGTACAAAGGGCATCTGTCACTGCCTGAATGACTGCTTCCGGCTTTCGCATGGTTGTCGCCGCATTATCTAAATAAATCATTTTCTCACCTCACACCATACATTCCTGCACCGCCTGGGGCATAATGCCATGCTGCTGCATCAATTCCCGCAGAGCTGCTTCGCTTTCGGGTTTCGCACACCACGCAAGGCCGCAGCCTGCAGAAATGGCACGGGGTACAGGAATGATTCTTCCCTCTGCCCCCGTTTCCTTGCAAGTCTTTTCCATAGCCATGGCTTCTGTTGTGGTATGGAAAGTGATGATTAGTTTTCGCTCTTTCCGAATCATGTTCCACCTTATTTCACATAAATTTCAAATTCTTTTTTATCCGTGATCTCCCCAACAATAGCCGCAGGCAAACCCTTTTTCTGCATTTCTGCCACCATCGCTTGGGCATCCTCGGGATGCACTGCCAAAAGCAGCCCGCCGGAGGTCTGGGGGTCAAACAAAACTTCTTCCATAGTGAAAGAAATCTTTTCAAACTGCACATAGGGTTCCACATGGTTGCGGTTTTTCTGGGCCGCCGCCGTCAGATAGAATTCATCAGCATATTGCAGCACATTCTGCATGATAGGCACCTGCTCCGCAAATACACGGCAGGAATGTTTTCCATCCATCATTTCATGGAGATGCCCCAAAAAGCCAAAGCCCGTTACATCCGTACAGGCATGAATACGATAGTTTCTGGCAATCTCCGCCGCTGTTTTATTTAGTGTCGTCATGGATGCCACCGCTTCCTCCATAGCTTCTTCCGAAGCCTCGCCAATGCGATTGGCGGTACAGATGATGCCAACGCCCAGCTTCTTTGTCAAAACCAGGCAGTCCCCTGTTTCCCCCATGTTATTGGGATAGATATGATCGGGATGGACGATGCCCATAACAGACAGTCCGTATTTTACCCCATCATCGGCAATGGAATGGCCCCCTGCCAAGGTGCCCCCGGCTTCGACGACCTTTTCCGCACCTCCCTGCAATATTTTCCCCAGAATATTCAAATCCATATCCTCAGGGAAACAAACGATATTCAAAGCTGTTTTCACTTCGCCGCCCATGGCAAATACATCGCTTAGGGCATTGGTGGCAGCGATTTGCCCAAAAAGATACGGGTCCTCCACCATCGGCGGGAAGAAATCCAGCGTCTGCACAATGGCAGCGTCATCAGAAACACGGTATACCGCCGCATCATCCTTGCTGTCATAGCCAATCAATAAATTTTCATCCACAGGTCCTTTGGGCAGCATCCCCAAAACTCTGCTCAGCACGCCCGCGCCCAGCTTTGCCGTGCAGCCACCGCCCTTGCAAAATACGATATTTTCCATAAACAACGACCTCTATTCCAATCTACTTATTTTTGCAGCAATTCCACAAATGCAGACAGTCTTGTACTGATCTGCCCCACGTCAGAGGTAGAAAAATCAACTTCCAGCCCCAGATAAGGCACATCCTTTTCTGCTGCGGTCTTTCTTACATAATGGGATTCAATGGCATAGGTGTGGCAGGCTGTCAGGATCAGTTCCATCACGCCATCTACCTGATATTCGTCGATCATCTGAGAAATATAATCCATACGAGTGGTATTGGGACTCATCACAGAGCAGTTGATGTTCAGATATTTTTTTGCCAATGCCCTTGTCACGGGCATGGTAGTATCTACCTTTTCCACCTTTTCACGGGTACCGTTGCAGCAGTCGAATGCAACTACATCTGCCCCCATTTCTTCAATGACACGGATGGTCTTTTCACGGACGCCGCTGTTGGGGCAGCCTGTCACCAGAATACGAGGGCGTTTTGAAGGCTTTCCCTTGAAGTTTTCTTCCCAATCCTGCAAAACCTCTGCCGTTCTTTCTTCGATCAGGCGACATCTTTCCTCGATATCAGGATTGAAGCCCAACGCATCCAGTCTTGTACCGATCTCATAGCCGGAAATGGGTGCAGGGTTCAGCTTACCCAGTTCCAGAAAACGCAGCATGACCTCTCGTTCTCTATTCTTCACCGCAATGGCTTTTTTCACATCCTCTTCTGCGATGGTGATGCCATAGAAATCCTCTAATTTCTTCCAGAAGCTGATCACTTCCTTTTCCCACGCATCCAGAGCACCTTCATCCCTGCTGGAGGGCAGTTGCATCACATAGGTTTCCTTGATCTCATTCATCAGCTCAAACATTTTCTTTTTCCCATCGCAGGTGGTTTCGCCTACAATAAAATCAGAAAAATAGAAATAGGGGCAAGTATCCTGCAAAGCAAAGCCATAGCTTGCTTTAATCAGAGGACAAAGATTTCTGGGCAGATGGTTTTCCGCCGCAGGGATCGGCTCTTCACTGCTGGCGCATAAGGAAACCACTGTGCCCCCTGCCGCTTCTACCAATTCTGTAGGAACAAAGGAGCAGTAAATGCCAACGACCTTTCTTCCTGTTTCCTTCAATGCTTTCATTTTCAGGAAACCATTCTTTCTTGCTTCTCCATAGTTTTCAAAGTTTTCAGGTAATATCAGCATAGCATATCCTCCGCCGTTGTTTTTTTTTAAATATAACGGTTATTCCAAAAAGGGCACTGAGGCAGTGACGGCCTGCAGTGCCTTTTATTTTTTCATTTATTTTTTTCCTGCAGCCCCTTCAGGATCTTTTCAGGGGTGATGGGCAGTTCTCTGAACCAAACGCCGGTTGCGTTATAAACCGCATGGGCAATGGCAGGAGAAGGTGTGTTGATGACAACTTCCCCGATGGATTTTGCGCCAAAATGCTGGGAAGGTTCATAACTGGATTCAAATTCCACATGAATACGACCCACATCCTGACGGGTAGGGATTTTATACTGCATAAAGGAATTTTCTGCAATGGCACCATCCGCGCCGTATGTGATATCTTCATACAATGCCATGCCGATGCCCTGACCGATGCCCCCTTCTGTCTGCACACGAGCCAGATTGGGGTTGATGGGCGTACCACAGTCCACGGTTGCTTCATAATTCAAAACTTTGATATCGCCGGTTTCCGTATCGATCTCCACTTCTGCCATACCAACCATAAAGGGGGGAGGAGAAACAGGAGAAGAAACCATAGAGGTAAACTGTGTTTCGTAGTAGTTATTTACCATGGACGCTGTTGCAATATCAACCAGAGATACTTCGTTTTTCTTCCCATCCGCAGCTTCCAGACGATAGACCTTTTTGCCATCGAAGCCGGTCTCTTCCACGCTGCAGCCCATGATGGAGGCACCAATCTTCTGCAGACTTTCTCTCAGCTTCGTGCAGGCATCTGCCACCGCATTCCCTGTCAGATAGGTGGTAGAGGATGCGTAGGAGCCGGAATCATAGGGTGAAATATCTGTATCTGCGCCATAAACAATGATATTATCCACGTCACATTCCATCACTTCTGCTGCCATCTGCGCCAGAACTGTATCACAGCCTGTCCCCATGTCTGCCGCACCAATATGCAACGCATAGAAGCCGTCATCGTTCAATTTAATGGTGGAACCGCCAACGTCACAGTTGGAGATAGACGAGCCCTGCATGGACATAGCCACGCCAACGCTGCGGATTTTTCCGTTGCCCATATCTTTGCAGGGATATTTTTCATTCCATTTGATTCTTTCCGCCGTAGCAGCCAGACAGCGGTCCAGCGCACAGGAATTACAGGTTTCCCCATAATAGGCATGCATAACCTGTCCTTCTCTGACGATATTCAGCTCGCGCAACGCCACAGGGTCCATTTTCAGTTCTGCCGCCAATTCGTTTACGATGGTCTCCACGGCAAAGATGCCCTGTGTAGCACCGTAACCACGGTATGCCCCCGCCGCCTGCACATTTGTATAAACCACATCATAGGAGAAGCGATGGGCTTCCTGATATTTATTATACAGAGGAATGGGCTTATGCCCGGACAGACCTACCGTAGTAGGGCCATGTTCCCCGTAAGCACCTGTATTGGAAAGGGTATAAACCTCCAGCCCACGGATGCGTCCATCCTTCATGGCACCGATCTTGACAGTCAATTCCATTTCATGTCTGGGGCAGCCGCTGGTCTGGGTTTCTTTTCTGCTGTATACCAGATAAGCAGGCTTCCCTGTTTTCCATGTGACAAAAGAAGGATAAACTTCTGTTACGCTGGTCTGCTTTGCGCCAAAACCACCACCGATGCGGGGTTTTGTCACGCGCACCTTGGATTTTGGAATATCCAGTGCCTGTGCCACGATTCTTCTCACATGGAACACGATCTGCGTGGCGCTGAGGATATTCAGTCTGCCATAGGTATCCATATAAGTATAAGTACGGAAGGTTTCCATCATAGCCTGGCTGTTTGCCTTTGTATGATAGGTACGTTCCATTACGATATCACAGTCTGCCATAACTGCATCGATATCCCCATGACCGCTGACTTCGTGGGCACAGAGATTGCGCTTGTTATCTGCACCAACAGGGCAGTTTGCAATCCAGTTCTCTTCTGGATGCACCAGCGTTTCATTATCCTTCGCTGCGCGGAAATCCAACACTGCAGGCAGCACATCATATTTTACCTTGATGAGCTTTAGCGCCTTATTGACTGCTTTTTCATTTTCCCCCGCAACAATGGCAACGATATCCCCATGGTATCTGACGTGCTGATCCATGATCAGTCTGTCATAGGGGCTAGGTTCCGGATAGGTCTGCCCTGCCATGGTAAAACGTTTCTGAGGAACGTCTTTATAAGTAAAAATTGCTTCGATACCGGGCACTTTCATAGCAACAGAAATATCGATCTCCTCAATGATGGCATTGGCATGGGGGCTGTGGAGCAGCTTTACCACCAGTGCGTTTTTATCTACCAGATCCCCTGTATAAACAGGTTTGCCCGTTACCAGAGCCATCGCATCCTTCTTGCGGATGGGCTGATTTACAATACGCATATCAGGCACCTCCTTTTTGAGTGTCTTTGAATGCCAGATACGCCTGTATGCTGCGCAGCTGACCTTCATATCCGGAGCAGCGGCAAAGATTGCCTACCAGATAGGACAGAATCTCCTCTTCCTCGGGATGAGGGTTTTCCCGGAACATGGCGATGGCATTCATGATAAAACCGGGATTGCAGAAGCCACACTGCTCCGCCCCCTGATCCGCAAGAAACGCACCAAATTCCGCCGCTTCTTCCTGCAGACCTTCCAATGTCGTTACATTCTGGCCTTCCACTCTTGCTGCCAGCACGGAGCAGGATAATACAGGCTTCTCATTCACAAATACGGTACAAAGTCCGCAGTTGGATGTTTCACATCCTCTTTTGACACTGAGACATCCCAAATCTCTGACTACATCAATCAGCAAGCTGTCTGCGTCGATGATCGCCGAAACCTTTTTGCCGTTCAGACTAAACTTCAATTCCATCATCAACGCCCCCTTCCTGCTGCAAGCATTGCTCTTTTTATCAATACGGGTGTAATCTGCTGGCGATATTCCGCGCTGCTTCTCATATTGCTGTTATATCTCAGCTGCTTTGCTGCAGATTCCCCAAAGGCTTTTGCCTCCTCTGCTGTGGCTGCTTTGCCATTCACAATTTTATTCTCATCCACTACCAGTTCCGCTCTGCCGGGTCTTGCGCCCACAGCCGCATGCCATGTGCCATTCCAATAGCTAACTGCACAGGTCAGGATAGGGAAGTCTGTTCTTGCGTGTCTCTGGGCCTGATAAGCCACCGCTATAGACACCTTTTTCACAATCAGCTTTACCAAAATATCTCTGTCGGGGGGCAACTTTGCATATTCCTGCAGAGAAAATTCGCCTGCTTTATGACAAACTACTGTGGTATCCAGTGCCAGAAATATGGTCAGCACATCAGAAAAACCATACCTGCCGAATATAGAGCCGCCAACGGTCGCCGTGTTCCGAAACTGTACACCAACGATATCCTTCACAGCATCGGCCACTGCCCCTGCTGTGTATGTATTGAGCCCTTTATGTTGTTCCAGTTGTCTTAACGTTACCATACATCCGATCTCGAATGTATCTTCCGTCTCTATGATCTCATCCAGACCCAAGCCGGACAGATCGATGGCAGTTCCCACCATGCGATCCATCATCTTCAGCCAATGCATACCGCCAAGGATGACGTTATTCTTTTTCTGGTTCAGTTCATATGCTTCGTCGAGACTGGAAACTTTTACATACTGATTGATCTGTAACATGGTTTCGCCTCCCTGCATTTTTCCTTATCATATATGATTCATTTTATCTTATTTTATGTGGTTTTACAAGGATATCAGACATTCTGATCCTCTGGTTCCCTGGGAAGGACTACATTCATCAGGATCGCAACCACTGCCGCAGGCACGATGCCGGAACCGCCGAAAATCAACAGAATGCCCTGGGGCAGACCTGCCAGAATCGCTGTATTTGCCCCCAGACCATAGCCCAGACCCAATGCAACAGAAACGATAGAAATGCTTCTGGCTGTCATCGGGTTCTTTGTGATGAGCTGAATACCGCTGACAACGATGGAAGAGAACATCATAACAGCCGCACCACCCAGTACAGACTGAGGCATAATAGAAATCAGGGCGCCCACCTTGGGGAACAGACCGCAAAGGATCAGGAAAATGCCGCCAATGGCCAAAGCAAAACGGTTAACGATCTTTGTCATGGTGACCAGACCAACGTTCTGAGAGAAGGATGTATTGGGCAATACACCAAACAGCGCCGCAAAGGAAGAACCCAAACCGTCACAAATGATGCCGCCGGACAGTTCCTTATCTGTTGCTTCTCTGCCCATGCCGCCTTCCATTACGCCGGAGATATCCCCCACTGTTTCCACTGCCGTTACGATGAACATGATAGCAACAGGCAGAATGGCACGTGCGTCAAACACAATATCCACAGGCATCAGTTCGGGGATAGCAAACCAGGAAGCTTCCTCCACCTTATCCCAGTTCAGCACCCATGCCTTCGTATATTCCATGCCTTCTGCTGTAATACCGACAGGATCCAGTACCATGGACATGATACAGGATGCAATATAGCCAACGATGATCCCAAACAGGATGGCTGCTGTAGAAGTGATCCCCTTTGTACAATGCTTCAATACAATGATGACCACCAGCACCAGCAAGCCTAGGAACAGGTTTTCCAAAGAGCCATAATCCGCAGCATTGCTGCCGCCGCCAAAAGAGCCGACACCAACACTGATCAGGGACAGACCAATGGACAATACTACCGTACCTGTTACAACAGGAGGGAAAAATCTCCGCAGAGGCTTCAAAATAAAGCCCAGTACCGTTTCCAGCAGACCGCCAATGATGGACGCCCCCATGATGGCACCATAGGAAAGAACACCGCCCCCCATAACACCGGCAACGGAATTGCACACGCCGATAAACCCGGAGCTTGTACCCATAATGATGGGAACTTTACCGCCGCAGGGGCCAATGGCGAACAGCTGAATCAATGTAACGATACCGGCGATCAGCATAGCATTCTGCAGCAAGGAGATCTGCAGTGCAGAGCCGGCTGCGATGCCGCAGGCACCGCTGATGATCATAACAGGAGTCAGATTGCCAACAAACATGGCAAGTACATGCTGCAGCCCCAAAGGAACTGCCTGCTTCAAAGGAATCCGCCCTTCAAATTCATAGGGGCTGGAATATTTGATTTCTTTAGACATAATAAACCCTCTCATTCAAACTATCATTCTACGATTTTTTCCACATCCATATTTTTCGGCAGGACCAGATTCAGCACAATGGATACAACAAATACGACCGCTACTACATTTGCAGAGAATACAGCCTGGATCATTTCAGGGAAAATACGCCACAGATCGATCTCACTTGCCGCTGTAAAGCCAACGCCAACAGCCAAGGAAAGGGCTGCAATGGTAATATTTCTCTGGGTAAAACCTGCTTTTGCCAGCATCTGCATGCCGCTTGTCATGATCGTGCCGAACATCATGATCGTACAGCCGCCCAGAACAGATTCTGGCAGGGACGCAAAGAAGTTCCCCACAGGAGGCAGAAGCCCTGCCAAAATCATGCAGCCTGCACCTGTCATGATGGTAAATCTGTTTACGACCTTTGTCATAGTCACCAGACCAACGTTCTGGGAAAAAGATGTTACAGGAGGACAGCCCAGCAAAGAAGAAATGGCAGAAGCATAGCCATCACAAGCCAGAGAGCCGGAAATTTCTTTGCTTTCGATCTCTCGATTCAGCCCTGTAGATACCATGGCAGTCGTATCGCCGATGGTTTCTGCTGCAGATACTAGGAAAATGATGCAGACAGAAAGGATCGCACCGGCATGGAACTCCGGTGTATAGGGCAGGATCTTAGGAAGAGAAACAAAACCACAGGAAAAAATAACAGAAAGATCTACTTTGCCCATAAAAATCGCCACAATATATCCCACAAACAGACCAACCAAAACAGAAAGCTGCTTCAGATACCCTTTTGCAAAGCAGTTCCAACTCAAGCAGGCACTCAATGTAATCGTCCCCAACAGAAGATTCTGGGCAGAGCCGAAATCCTCTGCATAGCCACCACCAAAGGATCTTGCACCTACAGAGAACAAAGACATACCGATGGCTGTTACAACAGAAGCAGCTACAACAGGAGCGATCAGCTTTCTCCAGTATTTTGCCAAAAGACCCAATGTGCCTTCAAAAATACCGCCAACCAAAACAGCCCCCATCACTGCAGGATATCCATAATTTGCCGCAACGGTACATAAAACTGTTACAAACGTGAAGCTGACACCCATAACGATGGGCAGACCGGAACCAACCTTCCAGATGGGATACAGCTGGATCAATGTTGCGATCCCCGCAATAAACATAGCATTCTGCAGTAGAATGGCAATTTCAGCCTGAGAAAGCCCCCCTGCTGCCGCAATGATCGTAATGGGGGTTAGGTTTGCAACAAACATTGCCAAAATATGCTGCAGGCCAAAGGGAATGGCTTTCAGTATAGGCACTCTGCCTTCTAACCAGTAAATGTTATTTACACTACATTCTTTGGTACCCATTTTTCTTTTTACTCCTCCTTTTTTACCTTTTTTATGTAGAAACGTCTCTTTATAAAAACTTTATTCTTTCTCAAAACAGGCATTACCTTCGCAATTGCCGCATGATATTATAATAAAAATATCTTCCGTTTGCAACAAAAATCAGCAGAATCAGGCGTTTTTCCTGCATTTTTTCCTTTTTTTGGGAGATTCATTTTTTCTTCTCCTGTTGTTATGACAACATATTTTTGGTTCTGAATGTATTATAATGGTTTTGAAAAACAATAGCAGGTGCTCATTCACTTTTCACACGCAAAGAATAAAGGAGGAAAAAATGAAATGGAAAATAAAATGTTTTGCTATCAATGTCAGGAAACTGTCGGCTGCACTGGATGCACCCGCATTGGTGTCTGCGGAAAAACCACCAGTGTTGCCAGGATGCAGGATCTGCTGGTGTATGTGACAAAGGGGCTTTCTGCCATCACCACACAGCTGCGAAAAGAGGGTCAGGAGATTTCCGCCGATATCAACCACACGGTCACCCTGAATCTGTTTATCACCATTACAAACGCCAACTTTGATGAGGATGCCATCAACGCCCGTATCCGTAGCACACTGGAGCAGAGCCGTTCCCTGTTGGCTCAGGTGAAAACCCCCGAAGCCCTGCCTGATGCAGCCCTCTGGTTCGATTTGGACACAGCCACATGGCAGGAAAAGGCAGCTCATGCAGGCATCCTATCCACCTCCAATGAAGATATTCGCAGCCTGCGGGAACTTATCACTTACGGTCTGAAGGGGTTATCCGCCTACAGCAAGCATGCGAACGCACTGCTGCAGGATGACCCTGAAGTGGATGCTTTCCTACAAAAAGCATTGGCAGCCACACTGGATGACAGCCTGACGGCGGATGAACTGGTAGCTCTTTCTCTGGAAACAGGGAAATATGGCGTAAACGGCATGGCACTGCTGGATAAAGCTAACACCACCGCTTACGGAAATCCTGAGATCACCAAAGTCAACCTCGGCGTAGGCACACGCCCCGGTATTCTGGTTTCCGGTCACGATCTGCGGGACATGGAAATGTTGCTGCAGCAAACAGAAGGAACCGGCGTAGATGTTTATACCCACTCGGAAATGCTGCCGGCTCATTATTATCCCGCATTTAAAAAATACAGCCATTTCATCGGCAACTACGGCAATGCGTGGTGGAAACAGAAAGAGGAATTTGAGGCCTTCAACGGTCCCATCCTGATGACCACCAACTGTATCGTTCCCCCCAAGAACAGCTATAAGGATCGCTTGTACACCACCGGTGCTGCAGGCTTCCCCAGCTGCAAGCACATCCCCGGAGAGATCGGTCAGGAAAAAGACTTTTCCGATATCATTGCCCATGCACAGGTGCTGGCCCTGGCGGACAAGATCATCGAAGCCGTAAAATCCAGTGCCATCCAAAAGTTCGTGGTCATGGCAGGCTGTGACGGCCGTGCCAAGAGCCGGAACTACTATACCGAATTTGCCAAAGCACTGCCTAAGGATACAGTCATCCTGACTGCCGGCTGTGCCAAATATAAATACAACAAGCTGCCTCTTGGCGATATCGGCGGCATCCCCAGAGTGCTGGATGCTGGTCAGTGCAACGACTGTTACTCCTTAGCCGTTATCGCACTGAAACTGCAGGAAGCCTTCGGCCTGGATAACATCAACGATCTGCCCATCATCTACAACATCGCATGGTATGAACAGAAAGCGGTTATCGTACTGCTGTCCCTGCTGTACCTAGGTATCAAGAACATCCATTTTGGGCCCCCCCTGCCTGCCTTCCTCAGTCCCAATGTAGCAAAGGTTTTGGTAGAAAATTTCGGTATTGCAGGAATCGGTACAGTAGAGGATGATCTGAAGCTGTTCTTTGGCTAAAAATCAACTTATTATATTCAATCATGTATCCAATAATTATGGTGGAAAAGACTTTCTACATGTAATGACAAATACACAAAAAGGGTATTGATTCCAAAAAATCAATCGATACCCTTTTTATTGTTCATGAAATTATTCTTTTTGACCGGGCATATCCCATGCTTTATGATCCGTATGGAGCAGGTGGTGGGCTTTTTCTCCCAATGGCTCACCCAGATATTCCTGATACAAAGCCTGTACCACGGGGTTTTCGTGGGAGAATCGCAAAGGATTGCTCTGATCCAGTTCATACAGCCGTTCCCCACGCACGCCATACAGTTCTTCATCTTCTACGGAAATAGGCTGACCGCCGCCGCCTACACAGCCGCCGGGACAAGCCATCACTTCCACGAAATCATAATGCACTTTGCCTTCCTTCAGCTGTTCGATCAGCTTACGGGCATTGCCCAGACCGCTGACTACTGCACAGCGAACGGGAATATCGGCTACCGTATAGGTAACCTCCCGCAGACCGGGTTCGGTACGAACGGCGCTAAAGGTATCCGGGTCAGGATTTTCTCCCGTCAGGATATAAGAAACTGTACGCAAAGCTGCTTCCATAACGCCGCCGGTGGCACCAAAGATCACGCCTGCGCCGGTATGGATGCCCATAGGATCATCCAAAGGTTCTTCCTCAATAAAATGAGGATCCAGATGATCCGCACGCATCATGCGAACCAGCTCCCTCGCCGTTAAAACGATATCCACATCGGAGCCGTATTCGCCGCGCATCGTAGGCAGTTCTGCCTCTGCTTTCTTTGCTACACAAGGCATGATGGACACGCAGCAGATCTTTTCCGGAGCCACATTCAGCTTTTCCGCCAGCCAAGTTTTGCTCAAAGCACCAAACATCTGCTGTGGAGATTTTGCAGTGGACAGCTGACTGGTCAATTCAGGATACTGGCTCTTCAAGAAACGCACCCAACCAGGGCAGCAGCTGGTGAACATAGGCCAGCGAACCAATGCGCCGGATTTCAGCCGATGCAGGAATTCATTGCCTTCTTCCATAATGGTCAGGTCGGCAGAGAAGTTTGTATCATAAATATAGTCAAAACCCAAACGACGCAGCGCCGCAGCCATGCGTTCCATGGTCGCTTCTTCCCGTTCCAGCCCAAAATATTCCCCCCATGCAGTACGAACAGCGGGAGCCACCTGGACTACAGTGATCTTTTCCTGATCTGCCAGAGCCATGCGTGCTTTCGCGGTATCGTCCCGTTCCCGCAGACCCCCTACAGGGCAATTTGTGATACACTGACCGCACAAAGCACAGTCAGAATCCTTGATGACACGGTTGCCGGATACATCGATGGTCGTGCGGCTGCCAGTACCAGCCAGATCCCAGATACTCAACGTCTGGATCTTATCACAAACCTGTATACAGCGCATACATTTGATGCACTTATTAAAGTCACGATACAGGGGGAAGGTCTTGGTCCAGGCACCGCGAAGGCCCCGGGGCAGCTGGGTTTCAAAAGGCAGTTCCAGAATCCCCAAATCATTGGAGATGTTCTGCAGCTGGCAGTTGCCGCTGCGCACGCAGGTCGCACATTTGCAGTCGTGCTGAGACAGGATCAGCTGCACATTGGTGCGGCGGGTGGTGCGGGCACGGGGAGAATTGGTATGTACCACCATACCTTCTTTGACATGGTTATTGCATGCTGTAACCATGGCTCTTTCGCCTTCTACTTCTACGCAGCAAACACGACAAGCTGCGATCTCATTGATATCTTTCAGATAGCACAAATGAGGGATCTGGATATTGACGGATTTTGCCGCCTCCATGATCGTTGTACCCTTGGGTACTTGTGCAATTTTTCCATCAATCGTCAATGTTACCATTCTGTGTTCCTCCCTCCTTTAAAGCTGCTGAAGCCAAAATGGTCGCAGCGCAGGCAGCGACTGGATTCCTGCTGTGCTTCTTTCAAACTCATACCTTCTACCACCAGATCAAAATCACCCTGACATTCAGGCGTACAATGGCTCTTCAAATTTACACGACCGCAAGGTGGTGTGTTTGAAAGGTGAGACGCGGGAATTTCTACATCGCAGCTGATTTTATGGTCAAAGCCCAGATAGGCATCAATATTGGCTGCAGCCACCTTTCCTGCAGCAACGGCACGGATCACCGTTGCAGGGCCGGAAACGGCATCACCGCCAGCAAATACATTTGCCACTTCGGAAACGGAGCTGGTTTCTTCTGCCTGAATGGTACCATGGAACGTCTTGATCCCAATGCTTTCAAAGGGTCTGGCATCAATGGCCTGACCAATGGCTACGATCACATAGTCACATTCAATACGGAATTCGGGAACATCGGCGCTGATGGGTTTAGGACGACCATCTTTCCCATAAGGACCGATGATCTGGGGTTTTGTCCATAGGGCGGCCACTTTTCCCTCTGCATCCTTTTCGATGCGGGCAGGTGCCTGCAAAGGCAGGATTTGGCAGCCTTCTGCCATAGCTTCTTCGATTTCCTCCGCCAAAGCAGTCATATCATCTACACGACGGCGGTAGACGCAAGTTACACTTTCTGCCCCCAGACGTTTCGCAGTTCTGGTAGCATCCATGGAAACATTGCCGCCGCCGATGATGCAGATCTTCTTGCCTTTAAAATCAGGAACATCGCCTTCACCAATGCCGCGCAGCAGTTCTACTGCACTGACTACATTGATGGCGTCTTCCCCTTCCAGCCCAAGCTTTTTATCGTTATGGGCACCAATGGAAATGTATACGGCATCAAAGCTTTTCTGGATATCCTCCATAGAAACATCCTTGCCGATGGAAACATCGGTCAGCACATTGATACCCGTGGTCAGGATATGGTCGATATCTTTATCCAAAATATCCTGCGGCAAACGATAGTCAGGGATGCCATAGCGCAGCATGCCCCCCAGTTTGGGACGCTGTTCGTAAACAGTGACCTTATGCCCCATCAAAGAAAGGTAATAGGCAGCAGTCAGACCGCCAGGGCCACCGCCGATAATGCCAACTGTCTTTCCTGTCGGTTCGCTCATAGGAGGCGCAGCCATAGGCTGGGCATGATCTACTGCGAATCGCTTCAGCCCGCAGATATTGATGGCATCATCCACCATACGGCGACGACACTGGGATTCACAGGGATGTTCACACACATAAGCACAGGAGGAGGGGAAGGGATTATCCTTACGGATCAGCTTCACCGCATCCTCATATCTGCCATCACGCACCAAAGCAACATAACCGGGCACGTCCACATGGGCAGGACAAGCCGATACACAGGGTACGGGATGGTTCAGTGCAGAGATACAACGGCCATGAAGCACATGCTCCTCATAATCCTCGCGGAAACCACGAACCCCTCTCAATACCATGTGGGCCGCCTCATAACCAATAGCACAGTCAGCCGAATCGGCAATGACCTTGGCAGTCCGTTCAATAATATTGATGGTTTCAAGGGTGGCTGTCCGATCCAACACCTGTTCGATCAGCTCCGTCAGCTGCCCCAAACCAATACGGCAAGGTACGCACTTCCCACAGGTCTGGGCATGGCAAAGGCGCAAATAGTTTAAGGATATATCCACCGGGCACAGACCATAGGCACTGGCACTGATTCGACGCTCCATATCCTGATGCAGCCCATCCAAAACAGTTTGGACCCGACCAGGCGTTTCAATAGATAAACGACTCATTTTTCTCCCCTCTTTCTTCTGTTGTATATCTTCTTACTATATGTAGTATTTTCTTTCGAAACCACAAAAGCAGATTCTGTTACTTCTATTTTATAATAAAGTATGAAATATGTAAAATATATTACGCTTGCCTTGTTTTGTCAATCTAATTAGACCAATTTTTAATATCGAGTGTGATTCTCTTCCTGATATATGGCTCCTTTTTTCCTTGGGAATATGGAAAACAAGGTGCGTATCAACCAGATCTCCTATCCATTTTGGGAACGAAATTTCTATATGACAACGCTGAAAGATCATTATCTGCTTCCTGTGGTGCAGAAATCCAAGCAATTTGTCATGGAAAAACATCGCCTATAAAAATCAACAAAAAAACAGCTTTTTTTGACATATCGAAACCATCTATTTTCAAATAGATAATTTCTATCAAAAAAATGCTGTTTTTCGTTTTTATCAAAAAGCCTTTCGCGAATATCTAACAAATATCATCTGACTTGATCCCAATCAGCGTAAAATGATTCCGTTCTACCCGCAGCAGACCTTCCTTCTGCATTTTCCCCAATTCATTGGACAAAGCACTCCGATCCACGCTCAGATAATCCGCCAGCTGCTGGCGGCTAAACGGGATCTGAAAATCGTAGCTTCCATGCTGGGTTGCCTGAAAGGAAAGATAGGACAGCAGCCTTCCTCGGATAGATTTGGAACTGGTATGGAAAATGCGTCTGGACAGGTTAAGGTTCTTTTGCAGAGAAACAGACAACAGGTTCCGAATCAGCTTGTTATGAAAGCCGCAGGCATTGGAGCAAGTATTCAGTACTCGGCTCATATCCAGAAACAGGATTTCCGTTGGTTCTGTGGCAACGATGCTGATCATCAGCGGCTCATCGGGAACGCAGGCATAGGTCTCCGCAAACACCTGTCCCGGCCCGATCTTATCCAGTATACTCTTATTCCCCCAAACGTCATCATTCTCTATCGAAACGCTGCCAGAGAGCAGGATTCCCATAGAGTTGACAACCTCCCCCATGTGATAGACAATACTCCCCCTCTGATATTTTCGTGTTTCCGCCCCCAGGCAATGCAGCATCGTTCGGATTTCCTCTGGTGATACTCCATGAAACAAAATGGTTTTTGATAAAAAAAGATAGTCCATTTTTTCTCTCCTATTGTTATGAAAACATATTTTTGCCTCGATTGTATTATGATGCCCTCAGAAAGTCAAGGGTGATTCCCCCCCCCTTCTCAGTCCCACGATTTCAAAAAAGAAAAATCTGCTCCCATAAATATGGTAAGCAGACTTTTTATTTCTTTGGTTTTTACAAATGCCAAATTGGATTATGTTTTCAAATCAGCCCTTCTCGATCAAATCCCGCACATCTTTGATACTGAGTCCCTTTTCTTGGGCAATGCGGGCAAGATCATCGTATTCATACTTGGAACGGAATACGCCATAGCCGTCTGCGTCTTTACGACGTACTGTGCCACAAGGCGTTTCCACCGTTGTGATCTTTCTGTCCAGCACATACCGCTGTGTTTCCACCTGACGAATGCCGATCGTTGTTGTATATTTAAAAATCAGCCCAACGACATCCTCCTTATCCTGCTCTTTGCACATCACACGGATCAATGTGCCGGGGCGGTTTTTTTTCATATAGATTGGAATGGTATAAACCTCAAGGGCACCGCCTGCAAAGAGCCGTTCCATGGCAAAACCAATTTCTTCAGCTGTCATATCATCCACATTGCAGGAAAGTTCCAAAACGATATCCTCTCTGCTCTCGGTTTCTCCCAGCATAGCACGAACACAATTTGCTGCTTCAAAGTCCTTTTTGCCCATACCATAGCCAACTGCCTGTACTTTCATCACAGGCATATTTCCAAAACGTGTGGCAAAATGCTTCAGCAGCGCAGCACCAGTGGGCGTACAAAGTTCGCCTTTGATACTGTCTCCATAGATGGGCACATCCTTTAAGATATATGCCGTTGCCGGAGCAGGCACAGGCAGGATGCCGTGGGCACACTTGACCTGACCGCTGCCCACATGCACGGGCGAAACGACCACTTCATCTACAGAAAGCTGATCCATCAGAAGGCAGACTGCAGTGATATCTGCCACCGCATCCATAGTGCCCACCTCATGGAAATGAATCTCTGTCACAGACACACCGTGGGCATGGCTTTCCGCCTCCGCAATCAGCCCATATACCGCCATAATGTCCTTTTTCACTTTTTCAGGAAGGTCAAAATGCCCCATCACCAGATGTTCGATCTCGTGCATTCCAGTATGGTGATGATGGTGGTCATAGTCGTGGTGATGATGTCCATGGCTGTGTTCATGGTCATAATGATGCTCATGGGTATGTTCATGGCTGTGTTCATAGTCGTGAATATGCTCATGGCTGTGATGATGGTCATGGTCGTGATGATGCTCGTGATCATGATGATGGTCATGGCTTTCCTCTTCTTCTCCGTTTACCATTACAGAAATATGGGTTCCGGTAATACCGCATTTTAGAGAAGATTCCCTTTTTATTTTTACATCGGGAATACCCAGGGCATTCAGTTCAGCAAGAAAAGCTTCCGGATCGGGAAGCAGTTCCAGCAATGCCCCCGTAAGCATATCCCCTGCAGCCCCCATGCCACAATCCAAATATAATGTCCTCATCGGTCACCCCTCCTTTTTTACATCCATATGGTTGATCATGCTTGCCAGATAGCCTGCGCCAAAGCCATTATCGATATTGACCACGGACACCCCGCTGGCACAGGAATTCAGCATGGAAAGCAGGGCAGACAAACCGCCAAAGGATGCGCCGTAGCCGATACTGGTGGGAACAGCGATGACAGGACAATCCGCCAGGCCGCCAATGACGCTGGCAAGGGCGCCCTCCATCCCCGCAATGGCGATGATGACACTAGCACCCATGATATCATCCAGATGAGCCAGTGTTCTATGGAGCCCCGCAACGCCCACATCATACAAACGCACCACAGAATTGCCGAGGGCCTGGGCAGTTAGTGCTGCTTCTTCCGCTACAGGGATATCGCTGGTGCCGCCAGTAGCAACAACGATGTTCCCAATCCCATCAGGTGTGGGCAGTTTGCCGATAATGCCGACTCCTGCCTCCTGATGATACTCCAGTTCATACGATTTACCGATGATATCCGCCGCCTCCTGGGACATGCGGGTGATCAGGATGGTATCCTGTCCATGTTTTTGCATCACGGCAAGGATCCCCATGATCTGCTCCGGTGTTTTCCCTGCCCCATAGACCACTTCCGCCACACCCTGGCGTACCTTGCGGTGCAGGTCGACCTTTGCAAAACCAATATCCTCAAAGGGTTCTGTCTTGATCTTCAACAATGCGTCATCCACAGACATATCTCCCGAGCGCACGGCTTCCAGAATCTTTTTGATCTCATTGTTCATTCACGCACCTCCAAATCAAGCAATACAGCATCATAATACTTTTTGAGTTCCTCTGCGATCTCTGTTCTTTTTCCCAAAACCTTGGAAAGCTGTCCTTCCGGGAACTGTAGCCTTGCAGCACTGCCAAACAGTCTCACCCGAAAATCCGTCAGCCCAAGAGAAAACAGAAAATCCTCTGCCTGCTCTGTTTTCTGCAGCTTCTCTGCTGTAATGCATTCTCCTGTGGGGATGCGTGTAGCAAGGCAGGCATAGGCAGGCTTATTCCATGTAAACAATCCTGCTTCTTTGGACAGTCGGCGGATCTCATCTTTTGTCAGCCCGCATTCTCTAAGGGGAGAGAGGACAGACAATTCCCGTAACGCCCGCATACCGGGGCGGTCTCCTGCGTCATCGGAAGCATTGGTTCCATCCATCAGCACAGGAAATCCATCCGCCGCAGCCGTCTTTACGATTTCCGTAAAAATCCGTTTCTTGCAATGATAGCATCGGTCTGCGGGGTTCGCCGTTACCAGTGCATCCCCAAGCACATCCGCCTGCAATACCTTCATATCTGCACCCAATTCTTTCGCCAGCCCTTTGGCATCCTCCAGTTCAAACTGGGGCTGAAAGGCAGATTTGACATAATAGGCACACACCTCTGCCCCATGTTTCTTCGCTGCATAGAGCAGATAGGCAGAATCCACACCGCCGGAAAAAGCTAGGGCGACTTTGGGATTTTTGATAAAAAATTCGTGTAAATTCATATGATAAACCTCGTTATATTTGCCAATTTTATAGATTACTCTGTCTGCGGTTGCTATTTTTCCGCAGGTGATTGCCGATATCAGTGATACAAAGCAATGTCACCACCAGAAAAAACCCGGGGATCAGAATGATCCACCATGCACCGGAGAGCATACTCTTTTCCGATAAGGACAGCATACTGCCCCAGGAAATGATTTCCAAAGGCAGGCCGATACCCAGAAAGCTCAATGTAGATTCGGAGACAATGGCTCCCCGCATTTGCATGACTACCATAAACATGATGGAAGCTATGAAATTGGGCGTCAGATGCTTCCACAATATATGGAAGAAGCCTGCCCCCATGCACCTTGCAGCAATGACGTATTCGCTGTTTCGGATCTGCCGCACCTCTGTACGGACTACCTTCGCAATGCTCGTCCATCCCGTAATGCCTATGACAAAGGAAATACTCAGCACATTTGCTTTCCCCAATATGGCCTGAATCAGAATCACCAGCAGCAGGTTCGGGATACTAAGAAATATTTCCGTCAGCCGCATCAGCAGATCATCCAGCCATTTGGGTGCAAGCCCGCTGATGGCACCAAAAAGGATGGCTATAGCAGTAGAGATCACCGTTGCAAAAAAGCCAATAAACAGAGAAATCCGTCCACCATACCAGATCATGGAGAAAATATCCCGCCCCATAGTGTCGGTGCCAAACCAAAATGCTGCGTTTGGCGCTGTATTTGCATGGTAAAGATCCATATAAGCAGGGTCTTTGGGAATAAATAAATCGCAGAACAGGCATCCAAGAAGAATAACAGCCAGCATCACAATGGAAACAGCAGGCTTTCCTTCGTACCACTTGGCCTTTTGGGTCTGGGGCTCCGCAACGGAACGGATCCCGACCTGTGCAAAACGATCATCCAATTTCCGTCACCTCCGTTATTTCAATGACTTCGTTTTCCCTCATCCGCGGATCGATGTGTTCATTGATGGTCTGGACAATAATATTGCACAGGATCACCACCGCTCCCGAAAGGATACACAAAATCATCAGCAGATTATAATCCTGATATCTGGCACTTTCATAGGATAGGGTGCCGATACCGGGATAAGAAAATACGGTTTCTATGATATAGGTACCGCCCAGGATATGGGGCACGGAAATCGCCATAATGCTGAGATAAGACGGGATGACATTTCGCAGGCAATGCCGAAACAGGATGCTTTTTTTATCCAAGCCCTTTGATTTCGCCAGAAGTACATACTCTGCTCTGACTTCTTCCAACAGCTTGTTTCGAATCATATAAGCATAATACCATAAATGATTCCATACTGCTATCGTCATCGGCAGGACCAAATGCAGGATACGGTCGGGAATATCCTTTGTCTTCCCAATGGAATAGGCACCGCTGCTGGGAAGCCAGCGCAAATAGATGGCAAAAATAAGGATCAGTACCAAGGACAGCCAAAATTCAGGGATACAACTTATGATAGTTCCCACCTTGCAGATCAGTTTATCCAGCCATTTTTCCTCATACCATGCACACAGGATTCCCAGACCAAGGGCGAAAACGAAAATCAGCACAAAGCCAACACCACCCAAGATTAACGTATTGACCAGCCTGCCGCCGATGACCTCCAGCACATCGGTTTTATATTTGAATGAAATACCGAAATTGCCTTTCAGTGCATTTTGGAGCCACCGAATATACTGCACATGGATGGGGTCATTCAGCCCCAGTCTTTCTTCTGCCCATTCCCGCTCTGCCACGCTCATTTTTTCCACACGATCCCCATAATAGGAAATCAGCGGGTCACCGGGGGCAATGCGAGCCACATAAAATACCACCACGGATAAGATCAGCACGCTCAAAAGAAAAATCAAAATCTTTTTTCCGTAATAAATATAAGGATTTTTCCGAATCATCTTTTTCCCCCTTTCCGCACCAGATGGTCAGGGGAGACCTCAACCAATTCTCCATCCTGTTCAAACAAGTCAGGTTCAAATTTCTGCAACACTCTCGCCCGTTTATGCCTGGGGTCAGGCACAGGAATGGCAGAGAGCAGTGCTTTTGTATAGGGATGCATCGGGGAAGAAAACAGTTCTTTCGTCTGCGCCACTTCCACCAGCTTTCCGTGATACATCACGCCTACCCGATCGCAAAGATATTTCACCACCGACAGATCATGGGCAATAAACAGGATAGAAAAGCCATGCTCCGCCTGCAGATGCTTGAACAGATTGATGATCTGAGCTTGTATGGATACATCCAGGGAAGCAATAGGTTCATCTGCAACCAGAAGCTTCGGCTCCATGGAAAGAGCCCGGGCAATAGCAACCCGCTGACGCATGCCACCGGATAGTTCCGTAGGATATTTGTCCAGATAAGATTTGTCCAAACCGACATGATGAAGCTGAAACTCTGCTTCCGCCCGCAAAGAGCCTCTTGGCGGCTTGATATGATGGATCTCCATAGGCTCCCCAATGATATCTGCCACCTTCATCCTGCCATTCAGGCTGGACGCAGAATCCTGAAAGATTAGCTGACGGGAGGTCTGGAGCATTTTTTTGTGCTTCCGAAATTCTTTGGGGTCGCAAACATCAATGCCGTTATAAAATATCCTGCCGGAAGAAGGCTGATACATATTCATGATGCACCTCGCCACCGTAGATTTGCCGGAGCCAGATTCCCCTACCAGACCAAATATCTCCCCTCTGCGAATCTGAAAAGAAAGGTCGTCTACTGCTTTTATCACCAGATTTCTCGTCAATCTGAACTGATGGGTCAGATGCTGCACATCCAGTATCAAATCATCCACAGGAATCACCTCCCATCGGCGGAGTTATCTTCGGTGCCCGTTCATCCAAAAGCCATGTGGCCGCATAGTGAGTATCACTGATTTGGAACATAGGGGGCATTTCTTCATAATCGATGGCCAAAGCATATTCATTTCGGCTGGCAAAAGCATCACCGGGAGGCAGATCAATCATCGTGGGAGGCATACCGGGAATAGTGTACAGTTCTTCTCCCTCCCGGGCAAAGGATGGCAACGAACGCATCAATGCCCATGTATAGGGATGGCGGGGATCATAGAAAATCTCCTCCGCCGTGCCAATCTCTACGATCTTTCCCGCATACATCACCGCTACTCTGTCGGCAACTCTGGCCACTACCCCCAGATCATGGGAAACAAGTATCGCTGCTGTACCCAATTTTTGTTGAATTTCCCGCAGCAAATCAAGAATCTGCGCCTGTATGGTCACATCTAGAGAAGTCGTCGGCTCATCCGCAAGAAGTATTTTGGGATTCGATGCCAGAGCAATCGCCATTACACTACGCTGATGCATCCCGCCTGAAAAATGATAGGGATACTGCCGATACCGCTGTTCTGGCTCTGTGATGCCCACCAGTTCCATCAATTCGATAACACGCCGATAGACTGCTTCCCGTTCCATCTTCGGATGATGGATCCGCACGGCCTCTGCAATCTGCTCGCCAATAGAGATAGTCGGGTTCAGGGATGCCATAGGGTCCTGAAATACCATGGAAAACAGCCTGCCCCGCAGACGTTCCATATCTCGCTGGCGATACTCGGTGATATCCACTCCATCCACAAGGATACTGCCTCCTGTGATACGGGCATTTTTGTGCAGCAGTTTCATAATGCTTTTGCAAAGCACACTTTTCCCGCAGCCCGATTCCCCGACCAGAGCCAATACTTCTCCCGAATAGAGAGAAAAAGATACATCCCGCACCGCCTGCAGTTCCCCCTGAGCCGTATCAAAACTGACTGATAAATTTTTGATTTCTAAAAGTTCTGCCATGATCCATCACCTGATCTGCAGAAGAAAGGACTGGACTTCAGTCCCTTTTCCGCTATGCTTGAAATATTATTCTTCTATTGTCCATTCTGTTACGTTCCAGAAAATGCCTACACCGTGGTGCCCCATAACAGTATCCGGGGCAATGCCTTTCAACTTGGCATCTGCCACATAATCCGCATCAACATAGCAGATGAAGGCATAAGCAGGGTCATTTGCCAGTACTTCCTGGAACTTATCGTATGCTACCCTGCGTTTTTCTGCATCATCTGTCTGGCGTGCTTCCGTCAGAAATTTATCCACATCCCCATTGGAGTAGCCA
The DNA here is from genome assembly GCA_937901125.1 of uncultured Clostridia bacterium. Classification (GTDB taxonomy): domain Bacteria; phylum Bacillota; class Clostridia; order Lachnospirales; family Anaerotignaceae; genus Anaerotignum_A. The sequence goes on from CALCGT010000019.1 coordinate 44,568, forward strand.
GAATAATTGGCACCTTTCTCTGTACCAAATACCTTGTAAGTATGGTCATCTGCATCGAAGGGACTGCCCCAGCCGATCAAATATGCCATCTGTCCGTTCCAGTCTACCTGGGTGGGGACTTCTACCCTGCAGTTGATGCCAATTTCCTGCAGCTGCTGCGCTGCCGCCTGAGCCATATCCAGACGTACCTGATCCCCTGCGCCTACGCTGATAACAAAGCCAATCTCTTCCCCATTGCGCTCATAGAAGCCATTTTCTCCCATGGTACAGCCTGCATCTTCCAAAATCCGCTCGGCTTTTTCAGGGTCATAGGCATACTGTTCTGCATTTTCATTATTGTAGGTATTTCTTTGCAGCGGGCCATACGCCACGATACCATGACCAAGCAAAACGGTATCCAGAATCGCCTGTCGATCCAGGCCATAGCAGATCGCAGGAATGATATCCTTATTCTCAATCCAGTATTCGTTTCGGAAGTTAAACAGAATCCCGCGATAATCGGAAGTCATCATATGATAAACCACGTATTTTTCATCGCCCACAAAGGATTCTGTATCCTTGGGTGTCAGCAAAGCAAGATCCAGTTCTCTGGAACTCATCTGCAGTGCTTTGGCGGTATCATCTGTTACGATTTTGAAAACGATCCTATCGATATTGGGTTCGCCCTTGAAATAATCTTCATTCTTCACCAGAGTGATTGCCTGTCCTTCCTCCCAGCTTTCCAGTTTATAGGGACCTGTGCCGACAGGGCTGCGGAAAAAATCTGATTCCTGCATATTTTCCCCTTCCAGCAGATGTTTGGGCAAAACAGACATTGACATGTAGTCCAAAAATGCCACATTGGGCGCTGCCAGCCGAAAGGAAATCGTATGTTCATCAACCACCGTGATTTCCTGTACATCTTCATAGTTAGGTGCATTTTCAGAACCATTTTCAGGGTCCATGATAGCTTCGATCGTGAATTTTACATCTTCTCCAGTAAAGGGTTTGCCATCGTGCCATGTTACGTTTTCTTCCAGATCAAATGTGTATGTACAGGTCGATTCATCAAATATCCAGTCCTTCGCCAGGCAGGGAACGACTTGATTTGCTCCGTTATGGGCAGTCAGGCCATTGAAAAGCAGAATATTGATCTCGCCATGCTCATCCATGGCAGGATTGATGCGGGTATAGTCACCGCTGCCGTATACAAGAGTCTCTGCATCAGAAACGGGTTCTGTGCTGCCGCCACATGCAGCAAGGCTGAACAGCATCGTAAATGCCAGAAGTAATGTAGTGAATTTTCTCATAGCTTTCAAAGTTCCTTTCAAAATAACGCACAAATACCCTGACAAAAAGAAAAAGGCATTGGACTCTTCTTCAGAAAAGTCGTATGCCTTCTGCACATACATATCGTCAGGGTATCAATATAAAGTGTTTTAGAAGCTACAGCCTCTTTACATTTGCTTCGTGCAAATTATTCTATATTATTGTATAGATTATCTATTTGCTTGTCAATATAACCGTCAAAATTCATCCGTTTTTTCGAATTGTACCGTCCAGAGTGATTCTGAATCAGCTTATCCACAATGATATAGATGTCTTTTTCAGCTTTAAAGATGATATCCCCATGCGCGATAGTTTTTTATATTATGCATTGGCGCAAATTCCTGTTTACTATGCGCCTCCTTCGGATCATCCGCTTTCCCAAAAAGAGGAACTCTTCCATGAAAAAATTGCCATTTGTAATTCTTACAAAGTACCACCTCAAATTACCAGCATACAGAATTCTCTCAACCATCAGGTTGCACCGAATTCAGCTAATTCTACTGAAAAACTCCAGGCAATGCTGACTCTCATCAAGGCTGGATACGGAGTAGGCGTTTTTACCGAATATGCCCTCTATGGATACTGCTTTTACATCTGTCCCATTAGATCAAAGCCTTTCTTTATCATTTGGATTCTTCAATAAAGATGCTTCCCAAAATCCCACTTTAAAGAAGTTTCTCTCTGTACTTAAAAGAAAATAATTTAAATACACCACTAAAAGAAGCCGAAAGATATCTTAGTATCTTTGGGCTTACATTTTGTAATTGGAACTTGTTTTATGCCTATGCGCCAGCTAAAACAAATGGAGCCGGCAACCTCCATCACCAGCTCCGAATTTCTTAAATATTTTGTTTTAAGCAAGTCTTAATATCATCCTCTGCGTTACTGATCAGGCGCAAGTCAAAAGTATCCACCAGATACTACAGGAGATTGGGACTCAAAAATGCCGGCAGGGTAGGCCCCAGATAAATACCTTTGATTCCCAAACTCAGTAATGCCAACAAATCAGCAACCGCCTTTTGTTCATACCATGATACGATCAATGATAAGGGCAGTCCATTCACATCAGTATCAAAAGCATCTGCCAAAGCTGTTGCAATCCGTATTGCAGAATATACATCATTACATTGTCCCACATCCAAGAGTCTTGGCAAACCTGCGACTTCTCCAAAATCCAGTTTATTAAATCTGTATTTTCCACATGCCAGCGTTAAAATCACGCAGTCTTTTGGAACCATCTTTGCAAACTCTGTAAAATAGTTTCGCCCCGGTCTTGCTCCGTCACAGCCGCCAATCAGGAAGAAATGCCTGATTTTTCCTGTCTTTACTGCCTCCACGATTTTCTCCGCATAACTTAATGTTGCATGATGCCCAAATCCAACCAATATCTCTTGGGGTTCCTGATCTTTCGGATAACCGCCCAATTCTATTGCCTGCTGAATCATTTCGCTGAAATCCTTGTCCCCGTTTTCTTTTTTGCCGATATGCTTTACCCCTTCCCAGCCTACCACATTTGTGCTGTAGATTCGGTCTTTATAGCTCGCTCTTGGCCGAATCAGACAGTTGGTCGTCATCAAAATACAACCCGGAAGATTGTCGAACTCTTTTTGCTGATCTTGCCATGCCCCGCCAAAGTTTCCCACAAGATGAGGATATTTTTTTAATCCCTCATACCCATGGCACGGCAACATTTCGCCGTGGGTATAAATATTGATTCCCGTCCCCTTTGTCTGTTCCAGAAGCATTTCCAGATCCTTCAAATCATGGCCTGAAACAATAATAAAAGGGCCCTTCTTCATACGGACATTGACCTTGTGGGGAGAGGGATTCCCATAAACCTCCGTATTTGCTTCATCCAGCTTTTTCATAACCTCTATCGCCATTTCTCCGGTACGCATGGTCATCCGAATCAATTCTTCCACCGTAAGGCTGTCATCATTGAGGGCCTCCAATGCCTGAATATAGAAATCATCCACTTGGTCACTGTAATATCCCAGTTCTCTCGCCTGATGCCCGTAGGCACTGATTCCTTTTAGTCCATATAAAATCGTCTGCCTCAAAGAACGGATATCCGGATCTAAAGACTTATCATACATAATTCCTGCCATAGGCGCATCCTTTAGCATCTCCGTTTTTGTCTCCGGCAGATCATAAGAAGCGTAGACCCTATGATTTTTCATCTCCCCCACCGTATTCCTTAGGTTTTCTTTGATTCTCTGGGATTCTCTCAATAATTCTACGTATACTTTTGCATCAAAGTTAACATTGGTAAGCGTTGTAAAAAGAACATTTTCAATAAAACGGATCACATTTTTATCTACCCCCTGTCCCTCTTCTGCAAGTGCTTTTCCATAACAGCTGATGCCTTTGATTTGAAAAATCAATAAATCCTGCAGATTGGCGATTCCCGGTGTCTTTCCACAAACGCCCAGCTTCGTACAGCCCTTCCCATTTGCTGTCTGTTCACACTGGTAACAAAACATTTCATAGCCCAAATCCATATTATTGCTCATATGTAGACCATCCTTTTCATTCGATTTTACGGTATAGTATCACCTAACATAAGAGAAAAATTCTTTTCAAGAGCAAATTTACCGTACAGCATATCACCATTCTAAATATTTAGTATCTTTATTGGATATTCAAAGCAAACATGTTCGACTTTCGCAGAGATCGCTTTCATTTCAACAATCAGCATTTCTTTTTTTCCTTCTCCGAATAAGCCAATCCCCAGAGAAAAAGGACATTCATTTTAACCTCAATAATTTTTATCTCGAAGAAAGAAATAAATGTCCTTAATAAACAACAGCTTACAAAAACTATGTTTCTATTTACTTTTTTAGTTTGCGTATTTTGGTATCTATCATTACCATATCCACCTCAACAGAAACATTTAAGTGGATCAAAACGGATTCTTTTCGTCCATTTTCATATGGTCTGTCAAAAGCCATATGTCTAAAAAAGTGCTAAAATTCATGGATTTTCACGCATTCTGTTTTTGGAGTAAGGATGCCACCTCAACGTGGGTCGAGACAATGCCTTGAATGTCCATAGTAAAGGGGAACATATCATACCCCCTATTTATGAGGGAACATATCAGCCTTCTTATCCGGTGTACTTTTACGGCTACTTCACCTTGAATGAGCAATCGTTTAAGACATAAACGCCTTCTGTCCTGTAACCTCATAATGCTACATTTATACTGCATCAGGTTCCTCCCCAAAACAGATTGCAGGAATTCTAAATTCAAATCCCGCATATGGCACCACTTGATGCGTAATCGTAGCTTCCTGAGGAAGCGGTATTTCATACTGATGGTTACGTATCATATGGAACACGGTATTCAGTGAATATTTCGACAGCAACTCTTCTATTCTCATTAAGTCAATAACAGGTACGTATTTGTTCTGTGTTCTTATGTTATGTTTGGCAACAACACATCCAAATAAATCCACTGTTTCCCCGTCATCAATATTAAATACTTGCTTAATGAAATGACTTCTATCCTGCATAGCATAAGTCATTATATCTTCAACCTGTTTACAGCCGTGAGTTATCTCATCTTCTTTCGCATACACTTCTTTTGTTGAATCTGCAGCTGCAAACCATTTAGTCTCACAGATAATTGCTGAATTTGTTGTTCTATCGAATACGGCAAAATCAATATCCGGAAGATCATCCCTGAGATGTTTATGTTTTGCAATGTCAGGAGATGAGACATATGACTCAAGCTCTGAAACCATTAATCCTTCTAAATCATTTACTTCTTTTGAGTATTCTCCATCATGTCTTGAACTAACTACTGCAAGAAGGTTCCGCTCGGGTCTCGAACCCATAAACAAAATCGGGGCAATAATCAATGTTCCATTCGTAAGCTTCACAATAGGCTGATACATTATATCCACATTTTTCTTTTTCGGGTCAAATGTAATATATTGAATAATTGTATCTACCTTCTCTTTTTCTAGCCCACTTAAGGAAACAATATAATCAATAATACAATCACTATTTTGAATTATGTTGCTGTTCTTAAGTCGAATTAGCGGGTCGCTGATAGCAAAACAACTACAGAAATGAACATAACAAAGTGCAGTTAGTGCCACCCAAAAAGCTTTATATTCTTCCATAGTAAAGCTATCAAATACCCAGTTCTCAGGAAGCGTCCTTGATGTATTCCATTGTTGCAATGCCACATTCTTGAAAGAATTAAGTATGTCAGTCGAAAGTTCATAGCAGATCATTCCGTTTTCGACTTTCACTTTATTACGCAATTCTCCCGCACTGGTGATCAAGCGATATGGATCAATAGCACCGGCCATAGCACTCAAATCTACCTGAGAACTTTCACGAAGAATATCACTCCACATAGAATCATTTTGATCTTTGCCAGGAATAAAGGTAACCTTGTTATCTTCTATCTCCACAGAAAACCGTTTGCGAGAATAAGAAATATAGCCGGAACAAATAACAGAATAAGGATAAGCATAGTCGTTCAGTAGCTCACAGCATTGTTTATATCTCGTCTCCGATATCTCTGTATCTAATGGCTGCATATCTTTCGCGCACAATTGATCAGCCCATAGAAGTGACATATTGAGTGCATCCATTTGATCTGTAATTCTTTTTAACCCCAATGGATTAAACATACTTCCCATTAATATTAGCCCACAAACATCTTCAAATGATGTAAGCAAGTCGTAAAATGTTTGTTCTTTTCCAGCAGTAAATACCGGACAATTTTTATGTTCTATATCAATAATAGCTTCAATCTCACGAATATCCATCTGCAATTAAAATCCTCGGTTTTCTATTTTATACTGCTCTCCGTCCGGCAGCGTGAAAGACTGCTCAAATTTCACGCCCAGGATATCCGCAATCTGCTTCACTTCGTCAATCGTTAAGGTATCTCTCTGGAGCTTCTTGTATAGGTTCTGTCTTGTCTGCCCTATACTCCTTGCCAACTCGGCGATACTGATATTCTGTTTTTTGCAAAGTTCCCTGATCAGTTCTGCAGTTGTCATAATTTGCCCCTTTCTGTCTCTTTCTCTATTGTAACCCAAATGGTTGCGTTTTTCAAGATAGCAAAAGGAGACCCCAGCACTTATCCGGTACTGAGATCCCCATAATTAATATAGTTCTTTTGCAAAGTTTAATAGTAAATCTTTTAACAATTTAACATTCTGCAAGAAAGATATGGATACTTAATCTTCCGTTTTCATATTCCGCTGATACTGTTCCGTTCATCTGCTCAATAAGTGTTTTAGAAATTGCCAAGCCTAACCCCGTTGATTTTCTGGCAGTTTCTACTGTATAAAAACGGTCAAACAGTCTTCCAACTTGTACCTCATCTAGTCCATAAGCCAGATTAGAAAAAACTATTTCGCCATCCTCTGACAGCGTAATTTTCATATCTCCATCACTATATTTTATCGCGTTACTTATAATATTCCCCAAAACACGAGTCAAGGCATTTTCATTTCCCATGCGAAGTACTTTTTTATCTGGTATTTTTATTTCTGGAATAATATTGTTTTGTTTTAGTACCACATAATATGAAGATATACAGCTTTCTAAAATTCCATTTAGATTTATTGTTTCTATTATCATTTTCTCAGTATCAGATACTGCTATGTAGTGGTCAAGCCTTTTTGTAACACTACCGCCTAATTATTCCAATGCAAACCG
>CALCGT010000020.1 GCA_937901125.1 uncultured Clostridia bacterium
ATAAGCTTGTTCTGGGGCATCTTTCTTCTGCGGCATCTGGGACAAAATATAAGGGATATATGGATGAATTGCGTGTTTCTAAGACGGCAAGGTGGACAACAAACTTCACACCTCCAACGGAGCCATATGCCAAAGAGACGGCAGGAGAATTATACATCAAAATCAACGGAACTTGGAAACTAGCGATGAGGGGGGCGGAGTAAATGAATACATATCAAATCCTTTGCCTGCTTGGCGTGCCAACCATCATCATCGGTGGGTTCAAATATCTTCATTCTATGGTAAAAAAGAATGCCGCCGATAATATGGCAGTCAAAAAAGGCGTGCAGGCCCTTCTTCGCAGCCAGATGATTGTGGACTACAACAAATGGAGCGAAAAAGGCTATGCGCCTATCTACGCAAGGGAGAATTTTGAAAACTGCTGGAAACGGTATCATGCCCTTGGCGAAAACGGCGTGATGGATGATTTGCACGAAAAGTTTTTGGATTTGCCAACGGAAGCGGAAGGAGCGAAACAGTGAAAGAAGGAAAAGAATATTCTCAAAAAATACTGGATAATGAGCTGGCACTGTTATGGGTTCATTCAGTAGGAGTGATTCTGCTGGCATTTTATTGTGTTCACGCACGATTTGAAGCGGCGTTTCCTTGGCTAACGGCTTGGGTCGGCCTGCCATGGGCGGCATGGGGTGTTTCAAAAACAGGATACACAATGAAATCAACAAAACAGAATACAGCCGGCGGCATCACCTACGAAACAGCAATGCTGGCGGCGATGGAAGCAAAGCAAAATCCGCAGACGATTGCGGAAGAAACGCTGACAGATTTATGAGAGGAGGAAGAAAATGAAAAGACCTGTGAAATATTTACAGACAGACCAAAAATGGGCGAAGAATGATTACTCCGCCGGAGGGGATAGATCCACAATTGGCAATGCCGGGTGCGGGCCTACTTCGGCGGCGATGGTCATTGCTACGTGGAAGGATGGAAGCATCACGCCTGCCAACACTGCAGCGTGGAGCAAGTCCAACGGCTACAAGGCACCAAATCAGGGAACCTATTACAGCTATTTTGCACCGCAGATGGCGAAATTCGGTATCCGTTGCCAGCAGTTGAATTTTGCAAACCTGCGGAATCTGAACAAACTGGAAGCGGCGGTATACCATGAAAAGGCTCTGCGGGCTGTGCAGCGGGGCAATATGGTAATTTGCTGTATGGGCCCTGGGCTTTGGACAAGCAGCGGGCATTTTATCCTGTGGTGGAATGTGACCGGCGACATGGTACATATCAATGACCCTGCCAGCAATCGTTCTGATCGGGAACTGGCACCGCTGGAACGCCTGCAGAGAGAAGTAAAATACTATTTTGTTTGTGAAAAACCGGAGGATCTTGAAGAGGAGGACGATGACGAAATGAAAGTAGTTTACAAACAGCTGAAGGATATCCCTAATAAAAACGGTTTTCAGGATATCATCAAAAAACTGATGGATGCAAAGATCATCAACGGAGATGGTCAGGGCAATATCGAACTGAGCCATGATATGGTACGCAGCTTCGTGATCAACTACAGAGGCGGCGCATACGACCGGAAGCTGATGCAGATGGGCATGGAGCCTGCTGTGAAGGAATAAGAAAAGGAGGAAAAGATATGGATGTTATGGTAAAAGAACTGCTACAGGGGCTGGTATGCCTCTGCGTACCTGTATTGCTGGTGTTTGTACGCCAGATAGGGAGCAAGGTCGTAGGACAGCTGCAGGAGAAAACAGATAATGAAACAGCAAAACGCCACATGGAAGAAATCTGGTCTGCTATCGAAACAGCGGTCAAGGCAACAAATCAGACCTATGTGGACAGTCTGAAATATGATAAAGCATTTGATGAAGTGGCACAGAAAGAGGCAAAGGAAAGAGCCAAGGAGAAGTTCTGGAAGGTGCTTTCCGATGGTGCGAAGAAATACCTTCTTACTGCGTACAATGATTTTAATGTTTTCATCGACCAGGCACTGGAAAAAGCCGTTGCCGATGCGAAAATCGAGAAACAGGGTACTGTGCTGGTGAGCGAAGGTATTCTGGCGGATGAGGTGCCTGTAGAAGCAGGTACATAACCATATTGGTGATGTCACCAAAATGGTAAATAAACATTTTCTTTATGCAAGGAAAATGGTATAATATAGATGTCGTAGAACTTGACAGAGTACCATTTTCCTGTTGTGCTTCTGTCATCCAGCAAAGACACTGAGACTGGTCCCTCGGTGTTTTTCGAAAATAATAACGCCCCGGATGGTACCCGGGGCAATTTATTTCGGGTCTTTAGCTCAGTTGGTCAGAGCATCCGGCTCATAACCGGACGGTCCTCGGTTCAAGTCCGAGAAGACCCATTTGAATATAGTCTAGTTTCTTTCGAGACAGATGGTTATATTATGTAAAAAGGCCTTTTCAAAGAAACTTATTAAACAATAGGATATGGAAACTATTCAGTATCCTTATTTTTCGAAGAATCAGCACTATTCATTAAGTCTATTATATCATCTAGATGAACTTTGTTTGTTTCAGCTGTTTTGTTTGCTGAATAATTAAAGAATCTTGAAGCTGTTGCGTATATAACAAAAAACAATAAGTAAATAAATACTGGAACTAATTCTATTTTCCTTCTATTATATATATCAACACAAAAATCAATAATAAAAGGAATAAGAGCACCAATTAAAACAGAATACCAGTCGAATGGTGTTTTAATTGTAATTTTATTAATTTTATTCTTAATTTGATTCCAGGTTACCTCCATGATAGAAATCTCGTTATGGTTTGCGGGTCTTGAAATAATAACGGTTTCTATTTTATCTACTGATTTATCTAATTTTAAAGATTTTGTGGATGATTCAGTAGGTAGGGATGTATTTACAATAGAATTTGGCTCATTATTTAGCATCACGATCACCTACTTTAATTGTCATTAGTGGATTTGTCTTCTGCAATGTCCTCAGATTGCTCTTTTTTATCAATTAAATTTGCGACTAATGCGTTAATGAAATATGCATTTCCGCAAGTGGTACATGTTATAGGCAATACAGGAAACATTGCACCACCAACAAGGAGCCCTTTATAACTGAATTCAGGAAGTTGAAAAATTTGATCAGATACAGTCCAGTCGTTTTTTCCACAAAAAGGACAAACTGGACTGTGAAGGTTTTTAATATATTCACTTAATTTTTCTTGGTTAATTTTCAAACTAATACCCCCAATAAAAAAGAAAATTTTTTTGTATTTGTTATTATAGCATTTTATTTGTTAAAAAACCATGGGAAGAAATTTATTTTTTGGCCATTTTATAAAATGGACGGATCACTCCGCCCCTTTTTTTTATTTCATATTTAGTTTCTCTATGGTGGAATTCTGATTGAAAAAATTGAGATACCACATGGCCGATATTTTGAAATGATGCAACTTTTATGCAACTTTGAATAACAGGAATCCAGTGAAATCAAGGCTTTTAACGGTTTTCAACAGGGCCTGAGTCCATTCTTTTTTATGTAAAAATGAGCCTGTATGCGACATGAGACTTAAGGAGATTTGCTTCGTGAGATAATAGAAAAAGAAAGGAGAGATCATATGGATAGTTTTATTTCGTGGGTAGGTGGAAAGAAGCAGCTGCGTAAGGAAATCATAAAAAGATTTCCGTCGGAAGGCGTTGAGAAATATGTGGAAGTATTCGGTGGTGCTGGATGGGTGCTATTTGGAAAGGAGCCTCACAAAAAAGAGATATACAATGACATCAATGGGGAACTGGTGAATTTATTCCGCATGGTGAAGCATCATCCAGATGCGCTGGAAGGAGAATTGCTGTTCCTATTGAACAGCAGAGAGGAGTTTTTTCAGAAGAAATTGATGAGACCGGAATGCATGACTGAATTACAGCGGGCGGCCAGAATGTATTATCTGATCAAAGCTTCCTACGGATCAAAAGTTGATACGTTTGGATGTGGTTTCCGCGATGTATCTGTGATAAAAAATTTAAAAGAGGTACATAAGCGGTTGGGAAGGGTTCTGATTGAGAATAAATCCTTCGAAGAGATTATCCAAAAGCAGGATGGAGAAGGAACACTGTTCTATTTGGATCCTCCATATCATGGGACAGAAAAACTTTATGATATTGAAGGCGGATTTGGAGAAGTTGAGCATAGGAAACTGGCAGACATACTAAGAAATACGAAAGGGAAATGGATCCTTTCTTATAACGATGATCAGTTTATTAGAGACCTGTACAACGGATTCAGGATTGAGGAAATGGAGAGAAGTAATAATCTTGGTGTAGCAGCTGGAGGAAATGGTATTTTTAAAGAACTGATTATAAAGAATTTTTAACATTAAGGGATAATGCATTACCTAATAATAAAAAATGAGAGGCATGGTACCTCTCATTTTTTGTGGAATCATATTATCTCTAACCAGTAATTATCGGGATCATTGATGAAATAGATGCCCATTTCGGGGTTTTCGAAACAGATGCAGCCCATTTCTTTATGCTTTGCGTGAGCCGCTTCATAATCATCGGCTTTGAATGCCAGATGGAATTCATTTTCGCCCAAGTTGTAGGGCTCTTTTCTATCCCGCAGCCATGTCAGTTCCAGAGTGAAATCGGATTTGCCATCGCCCAGATAAACCAGCTTCCAGCTGCCGTCAGGGGCTTCTTTGTGGCGTACTTCCTTCAGACCCAAAGCGGCTTCATAGAAAGCCATACTTTTTTCCAGATCCAATACGTTATAGTTATAATGATTGAATGCAAACATGAAAATCCCTCCTTAGTGATGGTGATGATCGTGGCCATGGCCGTGATGATGGTCATGGTCGTGGTGATGATGTTCATGGTCGTGACCACAGCCGCAGTCGTGGTGGTGATGATCGTGACCGCAGCCGCAGTCCTCGTCATGGACATGACCTTCTGTGATGGACTGCCAGCCGTTATCGCTGAATACCATGCCGACTTTATCTACGATGAGGACTTTCTGTTCCTCGGAGGAAGCCTTGTCAATAGCTTCCATCATCATATCCATGACATCATGGACAGAATAGATCGGGGGCAGAGCGCCGGTCAGGTTCTGCATTGCCAGTTTTCTTGTATGAGCGGGCAGGGTATCGAAATGGTTTCTTGTTTTTGCAATGAAAGCATCGAAAAGAGCCTTCTTTTCTTCTGCTGTGGCAGGAGGCAGATCTTCGGGCAGGTCGAAATGGAAGAGTTCATCATTCAGATCGCCAAAGAAACATTCGCGGATGAATTCCTCTGTCATCAGCACCTTTTTTGTATCATCGGAGAAGCCTGCGAAGGAGCCTGCTTTCTGCAGCAGGTCGAATTCTTCCTTACCGATAGCGTTGGCTTTATCGATGACAGGTTCTACGGCTGCTTCCAGCTGTTCTGTCAGCGTATCCAAATATGCTGCTTTTTCTGTCAGGGAGAGCTGATGGCTGATGAAAGCGCAAACGGTATGATACAGGTCGGCATAGGCTGCGCTGCCTTCTGTGATATCCCTGAAGGAATATGTGAGATAGAGCAGCAGGATCAGGGAATTGATATCATGGAGGATGCAGGAGAAATATTCCTCGATCTGTTCCAGTGTTTCAAAAACTTCTTTCAGTTCTTCATAGAAATTGGAAAGTTCGTCATCGGAAAGATTATGAGGCAGCTGCATACGCTTCTGACCGATCCATTCTGCGATTTCGGGGAAGTATTTACCGTAAAGCGGGTTTTCCTGGGGGCTACAGAAGCCTTCAAAGGCTTTCAGGGAAACTTCGATGAATTCTTTGCTTTCTCCTGCAAAAGCAGCTTCCAGGGATGCACGGACATTATCGTAGTATTTATCTCTTGTCATATAGATGGGCATACATTTCAAAATTTGACCCATGTAGTTTTTCTGATCCAAAAGGGTTTCTGCGCTTTCCATGAAAGCGTGGCAGTCTGCAAAGAAGAGAGACCATTCCACCTGTTTCTGGGAAACGCGGTCTTCTTTATATTTGCGGAGGGCCACCTGATCGCTCACCAGAGTAGAGATGATGTTCCACTGGGAGAAATAACTGTAGATGGTTTCATAGATAGAAAGCAGACGTTTTTTCAGTTCTAGACAATCTTTCAGAGCAGCCGTGCGGGATTCTGCATCGCTGTCCAGCAGGTCTTCCAGACGGATGAGATATGCTTTGATCTCGTCTTTGATTTCCTTTACGTCTGCAGGAATTTCATAGGGCAGGGCAGTTACGCCTTTTTCTGCATCTTCCATAGCGCTCATCAGCATCAGTAGCAGAGAGCCCACGGCCTGCTGATAGATATAATCAGCAGAGAGATTTCTTATTTTTTCTTCCATTGCGATATTTGACAAAAGAAGGACTCCTTTCTGAATTTCAAATTTTTTCATAACTTTTATTATAAAATAAAATGGAGAAAAGTACAAGAAGCTTATACTGTTCCATCTGCCAGAATATACTGATTTCCTGCATCATCATAGGCAACAATGCAAGGCGCAGGGTCATTGATTTCCGGGTCGAGTTTCATCAGGGCGATGCCGTTTTCGTCAAAGCGAATGTGCTGTTTCTGGGTGTTTCGGGGGTATGTCATGTTTGTGCGGTTGACCACCAGATAAGCATAAGTATCCGTTCCCTGTAAATAAATATCATATTGATGGGTATTATCTCCCAGATAGACGGTTCCTTTTAGTAAACCTGTTTTTGCAAAGAGATTGCCGCAGTATTTCTGCCAGTAACCCGTGTCTGTAGCTTCGAATATGCAGAAACTGTGTTCATCACCTACTTCGAATACAGTGATGATATCTTTGCCAAAGGTTGATTCTGAAATGATTTTGGCATCAGAGTATTTTTCTGCAATGGAGGCTTCTCTGCCTTCTACTGTTGCTAATTCTGCCGCGATCTCCAAATCGTGCTGTGTGGGTTCTGGTTTTTCCGGCATTTTCCCCTGATTCAGAAAGTACAGGATACTGACAACGATCATTGCTGCAGTGCAAACTAGAAAGCGGGTATGGTACCGATGGTGCAGATAGGCTCTGTTTTCTCTGTCTTTTCGTATGTTTTCCAAATCGGGTTTTTCATAAAAATCCATTTTCATTCCTCCGTTTTATTGCAAAACTTTTCTTTATCATACCAAAGGAGAATTTGTCTTTCAATGAATGATTATGATAAAATAAACGGGAGGTGAAACAAATGGAATATGGGAAAGTGATCGAAGCCAGGTTCCTGCGGAGAGTGAACCGATTCACAGCATTCGTGGAACTGAACGGGCAGGAAGAAATGGTCCATGTGAAAAATACAGGCAGATGCAAAGAACTTCTTATAGAAGGGGCGAGAGTTTTTCTGGAAGAAGCGGACAAAGAGGAAAGAAAGACCAAATATTCTCTGATTGCTGTTTACAAGGAAAATATGCTGGTAAATATGGATTCCCAGGCACCGAATCAGATGGCAGCGGAAGCAATGGCGGAAGGAAAAATTGAGGAGATTGGCGAAGTGGATTTTTTGAAGAGGGAAGTGAAATATGGAAATTCCCGATTCGACCTCTATTATCAAAAAGATGCCAAAAAAGGCTTTGTGGAAGTAAAAGGCGTGACGCTGGAAGAGGACGACATTGCCATGTTTCCCGATGCGCCTACGGAACGGGGAACGAAGCACCTTCGGGAGTTGATCAAAGCAAAGGAAGAGGGGTATGAAGCGGCGGTGCTGTTCGTCATCCAGATGAAAGGGCTGAGAGAATTTCGACCCAATGAAGCAAGGGATAGAAAATTCACGGAAGCCTTGAGAGATGCAGCGGAGGTAGGCGTAAAGATCCTTGCTTATGACTGCGGCGTGGAAATCGGAAAGGTCTGGATAGAGGAAAAAATGCCAGTGAAACTGCATACAGAAAGCAGGCCGCAAGCCTAAGTGTTTGCGGCAGATTTTTGCTGAAGAAATAAAACAGAGAGGGCAATTCCGAAGAAAAGTCCTCCCTGCTTTTTAACTTAGGAAGATGTTATGTAATGGGGTGGGGATTACAGTTCCCATTTAGTGCCCATCAGTTTTACAAATTCTCTTACGATAGCGGAGTCACCAGGCCATGCGGGAGCTGTTACCAGATTGCCATCTACTACTGCTTCAGCAGCATCTACGGGAACATATTCGCCGCCAGCCAGTGTGATATCGGGGCCAACTGCGGGGTATGCGGTTGCTTTTTTGCCTTTCAGAACATTTGCTGCTGTCAGGATCTGAGGGCCATGGCAGATTGCTGCAACGGGTTTATTTGCTGCGAAGAATTCCTGAACGATTTCGATCACTCTGGGGGTCAGTCTCAGATATTCGGGAGAACGACCGCCTGTGATGAACAGACCTGCGTAATCAGCTGTGTTTACTGTTTCGAAATCTGCTGTCAGAGCGAAATTATGCCCTCTCTTTTCGGAGTATGTCTGTTCGCCTTCAAAGTCGTGAATTGCTGTACGGATAATGTCGCCTGCTTTTTTGTCAGGGCATACAACGTCTACCTGATACCCCAGCATCTGCATTGCCTGGAAAGGTACCATTGTTTCATAATCTTCTGTGAAGTCGCCTGCTAACATCAATACTTTCTTTGCCATAAGAATTCCTCCTTTAAAAGAAAAAGTGCAACAGTCTTTTGATTCGACTGAGGCTTTATTTACTTGGAAAAGGTGTATCTTTTCGAATACAATTACATTATAGACCTATTGGGACGAAATGGCAAGGGGATGGGCGAAAAAAATCCAAGAGAAATTGATAGGATTGAAATAGATAAAAAAGGGCGTTACAATAAGAAAGAGACGGAGGTGGAATGATGGGGAAATATCAGGCAGTTTTATTCGATTTAGACGGAACCCTGTTGGATACGCTGGACGATTTAACGGACAGTGTTAATGTGATTTTGCAAAAATACGGATTTCTCTTGCGGGATAGAGTAGAAATACGCAGATTTTTAGGAAACGGCAGTGAACGACTGATGAAAGAGACCTTACCGCAGGAGGTTTCAGAAACGGATTTTGCAAAATATTTGAAGGAATATCAGGCCTATTACAAGGCCCATATGGAGGAGAAAACAGCTCCGTACGAGGGGATTTTGCCCCTGCTGGGAGAGCTGCGGAAAGCAGGGCTGAAAATTGGCGTAGTTTCTAATAAATTTGATTTGGCAGTGAAGGGGTTATGTGAAAAATATTTCCCGGGATATATCGATGCAGCAGCAGGAGAACGGGAAGCGAATGGCATCCGCCGGAAGCCTGCACCGGATATGATATTTGCGGCAGCAGAACGGCTTGGCGTGAACAGAAAAGACTGTTTGTATGTAGGAGATTCGGAAGTGGATATCCTGACAGCAAGAAACGCAGGAATGGACTGTGTTAGTGTCACTTGGGGCTTTCGAGATGAGGATTTTCTACAAAAAGCAGGAGCCAACCATTTGGTACATACGGCAGAGGAATTGAAACATTTCATTTTGCTATAAATAAAGGGTCGGACAATCGTCCGACCCTTTAGACTTTTTATGTCTTGCTCGTCAAAACCCTGATTTTGACGAAATCACTTCAGGATAACATTGTGGAATGTCTTTTTGCCTTTCTGTACCAGCAGCTTGCCATCTGTAAACAGATCAGTTGTTACTTTGAAATCAACATCCTTGATGGGCTGTTCTGCCAGCTTTACGCCGCCCTGCTGTACGGCACGTCTGCCTTCGGAACGGGAAGGAACGACTTTGATCGTTGTCAGCAGTGTCAGGATATCCATGCCTTCTGCGAATTCGGAAGCGGAAATTTCTGTGGAAGGAGCATCAGCTGTAGCGGCACCCTTGCCAAAGAGGGCTCTTGCAGCTTCCTGCGCCTTTGTTGCCTCTTCTTCGCCATGAACGATCTTTGTCAGTTCAAAGGCAAGGATTTCTTTTGCTTTATTAATCTCAGCACCTTCCAGTGCGCCCAGACGGCGAACTTCATCCATAGGCAGGAAAGTCAGCAGAGCCAAACACTTTTCAACGTCCTTATCCCCAACGTTTCTCCAGTACTGGTAGAATTCGTAAGGGGATGTTTTTTCAGGGTCCAGCCAAACAGCACCGCTGACGGTTTTACCCATTTTTACGCCTTCGCTGTTTGTCAGCAGCTTGAATGTCATACCGTAAGCGGGTTTCTGCGCTTTACGACGGATCAGTTCTACGCCAGCGATGATGTTGGACCACTGGTCGTTACCGCCCATCTGCAGGGAGCAGTTGTATCTCTTGTTCAGTTCATAGAAGTCGTAGCCCTGCATGATCATGTAGTTGAATTCCAGAAAGGTCAGACCGCTTTCTCTTTCCATACGGGTTTTGAAGCAATCCGCTGCCAGCATACGGTTTACAGAGAAGTGTGCGCCGATTTCTCGCAGGAATTCGATGTAGTTCAGACCTCTCAGCCAGTCAGCGTTATTTACCATGATGGCACCGCCTTCCCCTTCATTGAAATTGATGAAGCGGGAGAGCTGTTTCTTGATGCAGGCTACATTATGATCAATGGTTTCTACGGTCATCATTTTACGCATATCCGCTTTGCCGGAAGGGTCGCCGATCATAGCTGTGCCACCGCCAACCAGGCAGATGGGACGGTTGCCGCAGCGCTGCATGTGCGCCATAGCCATAACGGTCAGGAAGTGACCAACATGGAGGCTGTCTGCTGTGGGGTCGATACCGATATAGAAGGTAACGCCGCCTTTTTCAAAAAGCTCTTTGATTTCTTCTTCGTGGGTCAGCTGTTCGATAAAGCCACGTTCTTTCAATACTTCGTAAGCATTCATAGTTTCATTCTCCTTTTTATTCTTTTATCATAGTTTTTTACATGAAACATTCGTAAGGCTTTGCCTTATGCATTGATTTGCTTTGTGCAATAAAAAAAGGGTTCCATCGTCGAAAGGACGAGAGAACCCGTGGTACCACCTTAATTCATGTTCATCAAAAGACAAACATCTTTCGGCTCCTGTAACGGGGAGCGGACGTTGCGCCATTTCCTGCACAAAGCTCATGAGGCGTAATTTACAAATACTGTACTGCAATCCTTTCACCGACCGGACTGCTCTCTGCGGTTGTAACCAGCTTTGCCCATATACTCAATCGTTGCTGTTAACATTATTACGAGAGAATTCTATCATACGTTTTTGGGAAAGTCAAGGGCTGCGGCAAGTTCTGCGATACGAATAATCATCTGAACGGCTTTTTCCATGGAAGGAACAGGAACAAATTCATAATTGCTGTGGAAATTATGACCGCCGGCAAAGAGATTTGGGCAGGGCAGACCCATAAAGGACAAGCGGGCGCCATCAGTGCCGCCGCGGATTGGCTGAATGATGGGAGTTACGCCGCAATCCAGTATGGCCTGCTTGGCAAGGGCTACGATCTCCATGTGAGGCTCAACCTGAGAAAGCATGTTGTAGTATTCATCCCGCAGTTCCAGTTCGATAGCACCCTGATGCTGCGCATTTTTCCGTTCTACGATAAGACGCATCAGATCTTTGCGGTGTTCGAAGGAAGCTTTATCAAAATCACGGATGATATAAGTCAAAGAGGCAGAAGTAACATCCCCTTGGAAGGAGCAGAGATGGAAAAAGCCTTCGTAGCCTTCTGTTTTGGCGGGGATCTCTTTTTCCGGCAGGAGAGAAGCAATCTCTGTACCAATCAGGGCGGCATTTACCATGACGTTTTTGGCTGTACCGGGATGTACGTTTTTTCCTTTGATGCGGATGATGGCGCGGGCAGCGTTGAAGTTTTCATATTCCAATTCGCCGATGCGGCCGCCGTCCAAAGTGTAGGCGAAATCTGCGCCAAAGGATGCTGCATCGAAGAAATCGACGCCCTTGCCGATCTCTTCATCGGGGGTGAAGGCAATGCGGATATCACCATGGGGGATCTCAGGATGGGCGATCAGATATTCCATGGCAGTCAGGATTTCGGCAATGCCGGCTTTATCATCTGCGCCGAGAAGGGTTGTGCCATCGGAGGTGATGAGAGTTTGACCGATATAATCCTTTAAAAAGGGAAATTCCTCGGGAGAAAGGCTCGTGCCATTCAGGGGAATATTGCCGCCGTCGTATTTTTCTACAATATTAGGGAGTATATTTTCGCCGCCAGCATCGGGGCTGGTATCCATGTGGGCAATAAAACCGATGATAGGAGTATCCTGCACAGTGCCGGGGAGTGTGGCGGTCACATATCCGCATTTGTCAACGGAAACGGACTGCAGCCCGATGGCTTCACATTCCTTTGCCAGAAAGGCAGCAAAAGTCAGCTGCGTTTTGGTGCTGGGATAGGTACGAGAATCTTCATCGGATGTGGTATGGTGCTTTACATATGTTAAAAAACGTTCGGTAACGGTTTTCATAATGGCCTCCTTGGGATAAAATCAATGTTGATGCAGTTCATATTGTAGCATGGTTTTACGGGAAAAGCCATATACATGAAAATTTGTTTTTGCTATATATAATGAAGGGAAATTTTTGTCGAAAAATTTCAAAAAAAGGGTTGACAGTTGGAGGATTATGCTGTATGATCTATATCACCGCTGAGCGACACGAACATGGCGCCGGGGTTGCTGAATAAAGAAATTTAAAAAAGAGCAAAAAAATGCTTGACAATCGGTGGACGGTAAGATATAATAATCAAGGTTTCGCTGCTCAAGAGAAAAGCAACTCAAATCCATGGAGAGGTGTCCGAGTGGTTTAAGGAGCTGGTCTTGAAAACCAGTGACTCCGAAAGGGGCCGTGGGTTCGAATCCCACTCTCTCCGCCAATCGAATATCGCGTTATGGACTGAGAACATTTATGGAGAAGTACCCAAGTGGTTGAAGGGGTTCGCCTGGAAAGCGGATAGGTCGTTAATAGCGGCGCGAGGGTTCAAATCCCTCCTTCTCCGCCATTTTATTTAAACCGAGTTCAAATGTGGTTGAAAATAAAAAGGAAAGTACTTAAAAAAGTGCTTGACAAAAAAGTGAGGATTTGATAAAATAATCTTCGCTGCTGACGAAGCAGAGTTGATCCTTGAAAACTGAACAATGGATATGAACACACAACCCATAGT
>CALCGT010000021.1 GCA_937901125.1 uncultured Clostridia bacterium
TGCCCACTAGAACCTGAATCTAGCGCGTCTGCCAGTTCCGCCACATCCGCACATCCCAGTGCGCTTGATTATAATAACGCACTGAATAGAATTTGTCAACACTTTTCTACAATTTTTTAAAACCTTTTTTCCCTACAGGAAAATCGGCACCAGAATCGGCACCAAAAGGGTGCAGATGATGCCGCTGACAAAACTCAGCACCGCAATAGTTCCATTGGTATTTTTGCTGATGATACCCAAAGTCGTATCCATAGCTGTCGCTCCCGCCGGTGCAATGGCACAGTAATAATTCAGGTGGCTGGCAAGGAACGGCACCACGATAAATGTCAGCATTTCCCGGAATACATTTGCCAGAAAGGCAATGGCCCCCCCCACAGGATTGCCTGCTTCCGTAATGAGGATACCAGAAAGGCTGTACCAGCCAAGACCAGCAGAAATCGCCAGTCCCTCCTTCATAGAAAGCTTCACAAGAAGGGCAGTGATCACACCACCCCAAAGGGAGCCCACCACTACCCCAAAGGGGATTAGCAAAATCTTGAAACCCAATTCTTTGATACGGGTGAAAACCTCTTTATTCAGGCCCATATCAATCCCTACGGAAAACAGCAGGATTAGTAGCATATAAGAAGAAGCACTGTCAATCAAGGCACTCAGGTCCTCAGGCATAAAATACCCTGCACCAATTCCCAGCACCAGCACAGCTAAAATCGCTAGACTCATTTCTTCCCCTCCTTTCCCAAAAATAGTGTAGAGAGGATATAGATCACGATTGTACTACACAGAGCAGTCAGGATGGCAAAAAGAACTGCCTTACCGCCCAGCAAAGGCAGTTCTTTGACGATTTCTCCATTTCTGCCAATGCTGACACCCATGCAAAAGATCAGCAGCATCAGCCAGACCGTCTGCAGTTTACTGTTGATCTTGATGCCTTTTTCATTTAATAGCCCTTTATATCCAATGAAAAATCCAATTCCCACTACGAGAAAAATATCCCACATGTTTCATTCCTCCAAAATCTGCCCCTATCCCAAGGGACAGAGGCAGACTTTTTCTAATCCTATTTCCATTTCTTCCAATCAAGACAGTTTTTCTCTCATGGCATCGATGCTTTCGTCTTCGATGTATTCATCGTAGGTCATCTGCCTGTCGATGATGCCGCCAGGCAGGATTTCAATGATTCTGTCTGCAATGGTCTGCACGAACTGATGGTCATGGGAATCAAACAACAGTGTGCCTTTATAATCTGTCAAACCTTCGTTCAGGGCTGTGATAGATTCCAAATCCAGATGGTTGGTGGGCTCGTCTAAAATCATTACATTGGCACCGCTCATCATCATTTTGCACAGCATACAGCGCACTCTTTCGCCACCGGACAGGACGCTTGCTTCTTTCAGGGCTTCTTCGCCGCTGAACAGCATTCTGCCCAGCCAGCCGCGGATATCGGAATCATACTGTTCGCCTTCCTTTGCAAAGGGACGCAGCCATTCGATCAGGCTGTCCTTGCAGCCATCAAAATATTCCGTGTTATCTTTGGGGAAATATGCTGTTTTTGTGGTGATTCCCCATTTGAAGGTACCTTCATCGGGTTCCATTTCACCCATCAGGATCTGGAACAGTGTTGTTCTGGCAATTTCATCCTTACCAACAAAAGCAACCTTTTCGTGGGGACGAATCATAAAGCTTACATTGTTCAGAACCTTTTTGCCATCGATGGTTTTGGAAATGCCATCTACCAGCAGTACGTCATTTCCCACCTCTCTGTCCTGCTTGAAGCTGCAGAAGGGGTAGCGGCGGCTGGAGGGTTTGATGGTATCCATCTGCAGGTTATCCAGCAGTTTCTTTCTGCTGGTAGCCTGTTTTGCCTTGGAAGCATTAGCACTGAATCTCTGGATGAAGTCCTGCAGTTCTTTGATCTTCTGTTCCACACGCTTGTTTTGATCTTTCAGCTGACGCTGTGTCATCTGGGTATAGCTGTACCAGAAATCGTAGTTACCAACAAACATAGTAATTTTGCCATAGTCGATATCGGCAATGTTCGTGCAGACCTTATTCAGGAAGTGACGGTCGTGGGAAACAACGATGACTGTATTTTCGAAATTCATCAGGAATTCTTCCAGCCATTTGATAGCATGGATGTCTAGATGGTTGGTCGGTTCGTCCAGCAGCAGGATATCGGGGTTACCAAACAGCGCCTGTGCCAGCAGAACTTTCACCTTCTGACCACCTGTCAGTTCCTTCATCTTTGCATAATGGAATTCATTGGTAATGCCCAGACCATTCAGTAGCATTTCCGCATTGGATTCCGCAGCCCAACCGTCCAACTCCGCAAATTCGCCTTCCAGTTCTGCGGCTTTGATGCCGTCCTCATCTGTGAATTCCTCTTTCATATAGAGGGCATCTTTTTCTTTTCTGATATCGTACAGTCTTTTATGACCATACAAAACACATTCTACTACTTCAAAATCGTCAAACAGGAAATGATCCTGTTTCAGAACAGCCATTCTTTCACCGGGGGTGATGAATACAGAACCCTTATTGGGTTCCAGTTCCCCTGCTAGAATTTTCAGGAATGTGGATTTGCCGGCACCGTTGGCACCGATCAGGCCATAGCAGTTGCCCTTTGTAAAGTTGATATTTACATCGTTGAATAGTACTCTGCCGCCATACTGGAGGCTGACACCCTGTGCAGCGATCATGTTTTTCTCTCCTTTTCTTCTTTTTTGTATATCACTATTTCATAAAACGTCAAAACGCAATTAGATTTTATTATAACACAAAGAATACACAAAAAGAAAGGGGAAACCGCCCTTTTATAGGAAAATCCTTGATTTCGCAAGAAAAAAACCCGTTTTGGTTTTCCAAAACAGGTTTCATTTTCAAGATCCTATTATTTTGTTTCTTCCAACATGGAAATTTCTTTTTCATAATTGATGGCATCACTTTTTGCCGCTGCAGGGATTTCTTCCGCTGTCACGCCGCCCAGCTGAGTCAATTGGGAAGTGATGGTATAGGTTTTCACGGCCACGCCGTTTTCCAGTGTGCCGCCGCCCAATTCTTTCAGGACATTATTGGTGACCGTTTCCAGTGCCTTCGCCAAGTCGATCTCATAGGAGAGGGGCGCACCTGTTTTTCCATCCACTACAAATTTCACAGGGACATCCCCCACTCCTGCAAAATAAACTTCGGACAAACCGCTCATACCTGCCAGCTGAAATAACCTTCCGCTTTCCTCCACGGAATATACCTTTGCTTCGGGAATCATCGCTGTGAGGGCCAGTTCGTCTCCGCTACCGTCAATGGTCCAGTTTTCTGCCGCAGAAAGGATGGTTTCCATATTATTAAGGGTATTGTATACTTGAATGCTACCCATAGCATTCTCCTCTGTCATGGTCATTTCTGTCCATCGCCCATCGTAATTCATATATTGATTGATGGCATCTCCGCTTTCCTCCAGATAAAGGGTGTATGCTTCCTCTGAACTGCCGAAATACATCTTGGTACCTACTTTTACATACAGAGGCTCTTTCACCAAAGTAATCTCGCCATTGGTAGTCGTTTTATCGGTATCTTTCATAGAAACCACTGCTTCAAAATCCGCCGTAAAGCTATCGGCCGCCACCAAGGCATCCTTTGCCGCCTGCACGTATTCCTCCACAGAACCTTCTGTGATGGCTGCCGATGTTTCCGCAGCATTGCTGCCACAGCCTGCCATCACTAATATTCCTGCCAAAGCCATTCCCAGCATCAGCCATTTCTTTTGTTTTTTCATAGGGACTCCTCCTCGCTGCTTCCCTTTCGCAAATAAAATATTCACGAAAAACACAGAACACAGTCTTTGCAGTTTCATTTTAGCGAAAATGCCTTTTCTTTTCAAGGGGATTGGCCTTTTTTCAAAAAAAACTAAAAATTCCGTAAGAATCTGGGGAAACATCTCCACTCTTTTCCAAAATCATCCATTAAGATAAACCTTTGTTCTCCACAAAGGTCTATTTCCGTCTTTATCCGATTTCCACTCCAGCAATATGGCGGATGACTTCCCCCGCCAAAATCATCCCCGCCACAGGGGGAACGAAAGAAAGACTGCCGGGAATCTGTCGTTTTCCCGTTTCCTGAGAATTGGCAGGCTTCAGGGGCAGCTCCTTGGAATAAACCACCTTCACGCCGCTGATACCGCGGTTCTTCAATTCCTTTCGCATCACCTTCGCCAGAGGGCAGACGGATGTTTGGGAGATATCCGCCACTTCAAAACGAGTGGGATCCAATTTATTCCCCGTACCCATACAGCTGATAACTTCTGTACCTGCCCTTTTCGCTTCTTCGATCAGCAGCAGCTTGGAAGTTACCGTATCGATGGCATCTATGATATAATCATAAGATGCAAAATCAATCAAATCTCTATTTTCCGTCCCATAAACATAGGGATATTCCACCACTTCCGTCTCGGGGCAAATATCATGGATGCGTTCCGCCATAACTTCCGTTTTCTTTCTGCCAATGGTTTTCTGTGTGGCGATCAGCTGGCGGTTGATATTGGTCAGGCTGACCGTATCCCCATCGATGAGGGTCATATGCCCAACACCGCCCCTTGCCAATGCCTCCGCCGCAAAGGAGCCTACGCCCCCTATGCCGAATACGGCCACACGGGCGTTTCGTAGTCGTTTGATCCCTTCTTTTCCTAAGAGCAACTCTCCTCTGGAAAATACATGCAGTTCATCCATAGCTTATTCCTCCCGATCCTTTGTTTCTCTCAATTCTTTGGGCAGTTTTTCCCATGGCAGCCGTTCATACAGATGGAAGATCTGCCGCACGATACTGTCCCCTCCGTGTCCTTTCAGCTGCCGATGGGCTGCCTGCACCGCTTCTGGGATGGCATCTGCCGTAGCAAAGGACAGATCTGCCGCCGCCAGCATGGAAAGGTCGTTTTTATTGCTGCCGAAAGCCACACATCTCTTCTGCGGAATATCCTGCATCAGCCGTTTCAGCATATATTCCTTGGTGGCATTTTTATGGTAGATCTTCCAATGACAGTATCCCTCCGGCGTTTCGCTTTTATCCCGCAGGAAATGCAGTTCATGGTCAATATCCATGGCACGCACCTCCTGCTCCAGTGCATCGGCTTCTTCATCCTTCAGCACCAGCAGGATATAGACCACAATGCCCTCCTCAGGCATATCGCCATAGACATAATTGCGGTAAGGGGAACGGCGGGCTGTTTCATACAGCTTCTGTTCCACCTCATTTTTGAACTTTTTATAATAGATCAGCAGTACATCCTGCCAGACTACATTCAGAAAATAATGATAGCCCCTCTCCCGCAGCAGAGCGCAGATGGCATCCACCATCTCTTTTCGCAGGCCATTGGTGGCAAGATACCTTTTTTCCTTCAAATCGTATAGCACAGCCCCATCCATAGCGATGACGGGCAGATTCAGGTCCAGTTCCTTTACATCCGCCAGCAGGGACGCAGGGGTACGCTCCGTGGCGATGGTAAATGCCACTCCACTATGGAGCATCTGCTTCAATTCAAAGGAAACATAGGGAGAAATCCCTGTTTTCTCATCATACAATGCCCCGTCGAAGCCCGCCACAAAAAGGCAGTTCTCCGCCTTTTTTCTAGGCAGATGCAGGCTGTTGACCCCCAGGGAAACAAGGATGCCGATGATCGTCTCCACAGAACGATCCACCGCATCGATGATGGGCGGCCGTCCCCCATTGGAAAGGCAGATACTCAAAAGCACAATGCCCGCCAGAGCCGATGCCCCTGTCCTTTTCAGCAGCACCGTCACATACATGACAGGGATGATGTCAAAGGAGATGAACATATACCGCAGGATACGATATTCCCAGGGGATAAAACGGATCAGATACAGCACCAACAGGGCAAACACCGCCCCCACCAGGGTGCCGATGATACGATTGAAGGCTGCCTGCAGGCTGTTTTCCACATAGGGCTGCATACAAATGATCGCCGCAATGGTGGAAAACACAGGCACACCCTCTTCCCCGCGGGCAAAATACAGCAGAAAGCAAATGGCAACTGCCAGAGATGTTTTGATCATACGCATACCGACCCTTGGCATATTTGCAAACATACAGAGAATCCCCTTTCCATTGTTCTTTTCGCAAAGTATAGAAAAATTCCCACCTTCTGTCAAGGCGTTCTCGGAAATCGAAAGAAAAACATCCTATGCACAAAAACCGTCATTTTCCATAGTATGAAAGGGAAACAGGCCTGTTTCCAAAAAAATTTTAGGAGGAATGTTTATGAATGAATTTTCTTGCGGCGATCGTGACAGAGACCGCTGCCGCAACTGCCACAATGACCCGAACTGCTGTTGGGCCCGCTGCTGCGTGCTGACAGGTGCAACGGGGGCTACGGGCAGAACCGGTGCGACCGGCCCGACTGGGCCTCAGGGTCCCCGCGGTTTCACTGGCGCTACCGGCAGAACCGGGGCAACCGGCGCTACTGGGGCTACGGGCAGAGACGGCGAAAACGGGGCTACTGGAGCAACGGGGGCAACCGGCAGAACCGGTGCTACCGGCGCTACTGAGCCACTCGTATTTGCACAACTTTCCGTCTAATATTCCGCAGCATAATCAACCCGTTTTTTCATCATGCAAAAGTGCATTTTCCTTCCTATTATTTTTGATATATTCCATGATTTTCTTATACTGATCTGCAAACCGGAACATGATTGTCAATGCCCCATTTTCATGAACATAAATAGTATCAACCAATTCTACCAGCAAACCTCGCTCTAGATGGGTTATATTCTTATGTTTCATAAACATCTCGAAATATGGCTCATTAGATTTTATTCCCTTTTCAAGAGCAGCTTTTTCTTCTTCAAGATTTGTAATCACCACCTGAAGCTGTTCCACCTGGCTTTTATATTTTTCCTTGATACGTCTGTACTCTTCTTTTGTAATTTCTCCAGTACGCCAGTCCATATATAACGTATCTGAAATGGATTCCAATTTCTGAAGTTCCCTTTTCTTTGCTACCAACGTCCCATCAATGCGTTTCGATGCTGTATGAACTAACGGCGCACTCCCAATCTCCTCTACCAGTCCATTCAAATCTTCTACAAGGTCAATCTGTTTTTGAATCGTCAGAAGAACTGCTTTTTCCAAAACATCTTCCCGAATGGAATGTTTTGTGCAATGTTCTTTCGACTTCTTTTTGTAAGTAGAACAACTATAATATGTATATCCTTTTGATGATTTTCTTGTCATATGCTTTTTACAATCTGCACACTTCAAAAATCCAGAGAACAGATATAATGTTTTCTTTCCCGGCGCCGTTCTTGTATCTCTTTGATGAAGCGATTGCGCTTTTTGGAAAATCTCCTCATCAACAATCGCTTCATGAGTATTCGGAACAACATACCAGTCTTTTTCATCCACCCGAACTGACTGATGCACTTTATAACTAACAATTTTCTGCCTTCCTTGTACCATTGTCCCAATATAAACTTCGTTCGCAAGGATCGTCGCCACAGTTTTTTCATTCCACAAACCATCATTTACCGCTTTATATGGATTTGTATAATTTAGACCTTTTTTCCGTTTATACATCGCCGGATTGGGTATCCCTATTTCATTTAATCTTTTAGTAATACCACATTTACTCATTCCTTCATTTACAAACCAGTGGAAAATATCCCTAACGACAACTGCTGCTTCTTCATCAATAATCAACGCATTTTTATTTTCAGGATTTTTCCGATAACCATAAGGCGCAAATGCCCCAATAAATTCCCCTTTTTTCCGCTTCATATCAAAAGTACGCCGAATATCCATACTAGTTTTATACGCATACTGCTCATTGATAAACCCAGTGATGCTAACTTCCAAACTATGTACAATTTCAGGGTTCAAAAAAGTATCTATCCTCGGTTCATATAACGATATAAATCTTGTGTTATATAAAGGAATAAATTCCTCCAAAAACTTACCTTGATTTGCACTGTTTCTGAATGCACGTGAAAGATTTTTTGTTATGATACAATTTATCCTTCCTCTTTTCACATCTTCGATCAACCTGAGAAAATCTGGGCGGGTATCATCAGATGTACCAGTTCGTCCATCATCAATATATTCATCGATAATGTCATAGTCATCTTCAAAAAAATCAGGAATGTGTTCATTCAAGATTTTTCTTTGGTTTGTAATACTCTCACTTTCGCTATTCCCGTCATCACGAGATAAGCGAATATATTTGCCAACTTTCCATGTTTTGAATTGCGAAGAATTGCTCTGTTCAGTATCATTTCGTCTTCTACGTCCCATTTTGCCTCCATTCTTCTATAATCACATTCAAATCATAGCACATCCACTTACATATAAGCAAAAAACAGGCAAACACATCCATCTGCCGTTGGATAACCTTGCCTGTTTCTTCCTTAATATAATCTGTGTTGATTTTATCCCCCTATTTTTTTACTTCAATCCAGCAAAATAATTTAATAACCTTGTCCTCAAATCAATTCCTGTAGAATCAAAATTGATTCGTACCAATATCTCTCCACAATAAAAACAGTACGGATTCCCCATCTTTTCTATAAAATCCAACACCCTTTGATTAGCATCCAATGAATTATCAATAGCAATTTCATCAATATTTTTTAAATCATCGAATTCCGATACTCCAACTTCCACCCTACTTAATTCATCAAGTTCTTTTAAAGTCATATAATCCACCTCTCTCACTGGAGTATATGTAACACCAACTTTGTCCTATACTTTTAATCCGCAACCAGGCGGCTGTTGGCACAGCTCCACAGGAATCTCACCTTATCTCATACCTATGAGGATACCGTACAATGCTGTGAAGGCGTTCAATACGGGAGTATCATTATACTGCATTAAGGATCATGGCCCGCAGACTGCCAATCCACTTGCAGCATGACTCTCCCCGCTCACTTTTTAAAAAGGTCTTGGCGTATCTGCTGCCGGCTCCCCCTAATACAAACGTACCTGTTTGCTATATACTACGCAGAAAACGTTTTCTTTTTCAAAGATCAATAGGTTTTTAACCTATATCAGTCATCAAGCCATATTTGATAACTGATATAGATCAAAAATAGATACGGTGGTATGGAAAGGGGAAAGTGGCATACCACCGTTTTCAAAAAATTAACTGTTATGCTACCTTAACAATTTCAAAATTAAGAATCATAGTCACCAGTTTGATTTCAAGCATTCGACGTTTTTCCTCATCCACATAACTTCTAGGAATACCATTTTCATCATAAAACCACCGAATTGATAAAAATGAAATATACGCTTCATAATGCTTCAAAATTCCATTGAGTGCTTCCGTATTTCCGCCTACTGCTGCTTCAATAACAGGGAACTCTATCAAATTCCATTCGCTATTCTTTTTTCTTCTCATTTACTTCAACCTCCAATTTGATTTTCAGTTCCTTAATTGAATTCACCTTTTTTCTCTGGATTGTTGACCGAAATGAATCAAGTACTTCAGCTATCTCTCGATCTGTCATATCAAAAAAGTAAGAAAGCAAAATAATTTGCTGTTTTTCCTTTGCTAAAGATTCTATAGCCTCGGCCAATTTATCATTTTTGATAGCAACCGTCTGATCCATCACTTCAAAATATGTACTATCAAAAAAATACCCATCCTCTGTGAAAAGCTTGCCTACCTCATATTGCGGCAGGCCAGAAAAACAAATTTCTCTTTTCAATCTACGTCCACGGATTTTGTCGATGTTGCGGCTTTCTTCCCGTAGCACCTTCCGACATATAGTATCAAATTGGTGTCTAACGGTTTTCATCTGAGACGGCGATAGTTTCAAAAGTTTCCACCCCCTCTCATACACCGAAAGGTCGGTTTGTTTCCCTTTCACTTTCTATCCCAACAGCCAACCGTTGTTTTGCTCATTTTCAAAAAATAAACAAAACAAATTTGCCGTTGTTCAGCGGATGGAAGGAACTTTTCCACTTTTTCAGTCGCTCCTTCTATATAAAAATCCCCTCAGACATCAAAAAAGATATTGACTTCACCTATAAATTCAAAAAGCCCATATGCAAAAAGCATACGGGCTTTTCAGTCTCGCCTCTTTTTTTAATTCAACCTCCATTTATCCATTCGAATATATGTATCAAATCCTTCATAAAGTGACATTTTATATAACAAAAAGCAAATTTTTATAAAAACAGCTTCACAAAAATGAGTTTTGCTCAAATATTGATTATTGCGTTATTTCAAAGAATATAAATTCGTTCTAAAATCAATAAAAATACTCTGTTTCAAAGAGCTTTTACAATTATTACAAAAAGGAGGGGATATATGATGAACGCTGATAAAAATATTGTTATTGACCGTATTGCTCTTGGCAAAAGAATCCGTAAACAAAGAATTTCTAAAAAATGGACACAGCAAATGCTCAGCGAAAAATGTGATATAACCCCTACAAACATATCCCATATCGAACGTGCTAAAATCAATCCAAGCCTCGAAACTCTTGTTAAAATCGCAAATGCACTTGAAATTGGCTTGGATGAGCTTCTATGCGATAGCTTGACAGTTGCCGGTACGCCAATTATCGAAAACAAAATCGCCACCTTGCTCAATGACTGCTCTGATCGTGAAATTAGAATGATTTATGAAATCATTTCAAATTTGAAACCTACTATTCGAAAATTTAACTAAACTGATTTAATGTAACTAAAAAGGGAAGTTCTATGACTCAGTCTGAAAAATTGAAGTTTTTGGAACAAGTCTATTTTGAGGAAGTACCAAACATGCTAAAATATGCTGAGATTGCACTTAATAATCATGCTCTAGCAGAAGACGCTGTTCAAACAACTTTTAAAATAGCTATAGAAAAAATAGATGATTTCGTTAATAGCCCTAAACCTGTTGGATGGATTAAAAACGTCCTGAAAAACGAAATCATGCATAAACGGAGAGAACAACAAAAATGGCAACAAAATCTTTTTGAATCCGAAATGATACAAATACCTACCCATGATGAAATATCAATTGATGTTGCATTTTCTGGCGTAGATCAAGAAGCTCTCTTGTTGTTAACTAAAATATACATAGAAGGAATTCCATACCAGCAGTTAGCAAACCAAATGAATATTTCTTTATCTGCACTAAAAATGCGAATACGCCGTGCAAAAGACAAAATAATACAGGAGCTCACATTCAAGTAAAAAAATTAAATTGATTGTGACTTTTTTTGTATTTAAAAACATTTATATATGAAGGAGGCTCATATATGAGGGAAAAACAAGAACATTCATCCTCAAATTCAGTAAAGTACACCCTTTTAAATAATATGTCCACAGAAGCCTTAAAAGATCTGATTCGCCAAGACTGTTTCGGGTCGGAAGAAGATCAATTATCCGATGATGTTATAGAAATTATCTTAGAAATTATTTCTCAAAGAGAGCAAGGAAGAGGTGATATTGATGTATCAGCCCTTTGGAAAAATTTCCAAGAAGAATATATGTCTGCCTCAAAAAACACTGAAGCAAGCATCTATAATAACATCAATAACATCGGTAAACCAAACACAGATTCTACTACTTATCGAAAACCCATGAAAATCTTGAGACACCTTCTAATCGCAGCCATCCTTTGCTTATTATTCGGAAACTGTGTTGTCCTTGCTTCTGGCGTTAATCTTTTTGATTATATTGCCAACTGGACCGAAGAAACTTTTCAATTTGAAAAAGTTCAAAACTCTTCTTTTTATAATAGGAATTATATTGAATTTGAAGATGAAATACTCATTTAAGGAGAGTTATTATGAAAAAATTTATTACCTTGTTAATGACGCTTGTTTTCACAATGTCTTGTTTCTTCTCCATCTCTGCTTTTGCAGCAGAATCCGAAGAAATGATACCTTATGCCAGTGAATACTTTTCAAGCTATAACGCAGCTATTACATCATTAGGAGACGGCGAAATCAAAATCAATGTCTACGCTAACGGCAAAAAAACAATGTCACAAATCGGTGCTACAAAAGTCGTTTTAAAAGAATCCAACGGATCTAGTTGGACAACCGTTAAAACTTTTAACTATAGTTCTTATCCCGATTTAATGGGATATAATCAGAAAAGCCACGTCGGTTCTGTTTCTTATGATGGAACTTCCGGGAAAAAATATCAGGCTATTGTAACATTCATTGCTAAAGATGCTAGCGGCAGTGATACAAAAACCTATACTGCTTCAATGTAATCACATATTTTGACAAAAAGCCAAAGATTGTCTATCATTGTGTATAATAGGCAATCTTTTATTTTTTCCATATTTTTAGAACATCCTTGAGAATGGAGAATTACTATGCAATTAGATCAATCTATATTAGACTTTATAGAAGCTCTCTATCGAAAAAAGTCCTTACTTTTATATCATTATGCCAAAACATTATTCGATAACCCGTCTATTGCTGAAGAGGCAGTTCAAGAAACTTTTTTTGTCGCCTGCATTAATTACGAAAAACTTCAAAAAAGCAAAAATCCAGAAGGTTGGATTATGAATACACATAAAAATGTATGCCGCAATATCCAAAAAACTCGGAACTACTACCTCAGAAAGATGCTCTCTCTGGATGAATCCTCTTGTACCGTTGCATATGAAGAAGATTTTACAATCGAAAATGATCTCGAAAATTTCGTTACCTCTGAAGAATTCTATATACTTAAAAAAATAATATTAGATGGATATTCACATAAAGATTTATCTATCGAATTGGGAATATCTCTTGATGCATCTAAGAAGCGCTTCCAGCGTGCCAAAGAACATTTTAAAAAGAACTTTCAAAAATAATTTGAGATAGGTAATATAGTATGAAAAACCAAATAAATGACAACAATCGTATTAAATATTATGCTTCATTCACTACATCTGAATTAGAGAAAATTTTAAAAATGGATTTTTTATCTGCTAACGGTGACCATTTGACTAATGAAGAAATAGAAATAATATTAAGTATTATTTCAGATCGCTCCAAGAGTACTTCTACATCTAAGGAATTTGATATTGATAAATCCTGGAATTCTTTCAAAAATGATTATCTACCTTTTGCTGAAAGAGGTGAATCATTATTTGAAACACCCGAAATTGATTTCAAAAAAGAGAATAATAAATATAAATTGGGGCAGTACAAAAATATAGCAGCAGCAATTATCTGTGTAATTATGATTGGATTATTTTCCACCACAACAACAGCCCAAAATCTCTTTGATTATATTGCAAATTGGACAAAAGATACATTTGCGTCGGTTTACAAAGGGATACATATAAAAATAACTAAAAATGGACTGCCAACCTACTGAATTTACCGCCCTATTGAGACACAGGGC
>CALCGT010000022.1 GCA_937901125.1 uncultured Clostridia bacterium
CCTAAACTGGCTGAAGCTGTAAGAAAATACAAAGCAGCAAAAGCAAACAGCTAATGAAAAGATAATTGGCCTTTTAAGGACTCCTTTCGGGAGTCCTTTTTTGCTATAAAGCGCTTGAGGTGTAATTACATGAGTAAAGTGAAGTCTTACGAGTGTTTCCATAACAATGCCACTCATCTTTCTTACAAAAATCTTACGAGTTTTTTAGAGGTGTTTCTTCTATATAATATATGCTACAATAGAAGCAGATAAAGCGCAGTGAAATGAGAGGGGGGGCGAAACTATGCAGAACATGAAAGAAGCGTTGCGGGTGCGGGCGGAGCTGGTCCTTTGGTGCGGGCGAAAAGCAGTGCATCAGCCGAGACTGGAATCTTTGCGGAGTAAATATATTCTGGAACAGGACAATGTGAACCGTTTGCAGAGGGGGATTTTCTCCAAGCTGAAAGAAGACTATGAAGAAAAACTGGAAAAAGAAAAAAAGGAAGCGGCATCGGCAAAGGCAGAACTGGATCGCATGACAGAATTGATGAAGATTGCGGATCAAAAGCTGCCCGTTCTGGAATTGCAGGCCAAGACGTATCAGGATTTTTGGGAAACAGCGGAGACATCTATTTTGAGTGGGGATGAGAAAACATTACTGGATTGGTGTCAGCAGGCGGAGACTTGCCTGAGACTGGAGAAGGAGACGAATCTCTGTATTGTGGATTTGAAGGAAAAACAGGAGGATTCATTCGTCGGTCCGGGCGCTTACGAACAATCAATGCTTTTGCTGCAAAGTCAGATTGACAGACTTTGGGCAGCGGCGGAGGTGTTTTTGAAGGAAGTGGAAGAAACAGTAGATAGAGGGAAACATAGCTTACGCTTTTTGGAAATTGGAGAATCAGAATTGGCGAGAGTCTCCAGGCATTGGAGTGCTATGGAAGAAATCGGACGAGAAATGAAAGTTCATAATACGCTTTTTGAAATGGAAGGTGATTTGCGGAAGCTGCAGGAACAATTTGGCGTTGTATTTGAGGATTTAGCAGAAGAGGGAGAAGTGCTTTTGCAGAGAATTGGCAGAGGTGAAAGTCATGTCTGTAAAATGGACGAGGGATTTGTGCAGGAAGAAATACAGATAAGAGATCTGGAAGTAGAAAAAGATCCTTCTATTATAATGCCATATGGTGAAGGTGGTTTGTTTGATCAGGTGGATTTGACCAAGGAAAAGGAGCGTGTGTTGTTTGACTTGGATTTGTTAAAGGAGGAATTTGTTCAAAACGTGGCATCGGCGGATGGCACGATGTTGGGAAAAAGCTTGCTGCATCGAAATGGCGATATGGATGAGAAGTTGGATCATCTCAGTAGCTGGGAAAGAGCGTTGCGGGAATGGCAGCAGGATTTGAAGCAGTATCGGAAAAATGCAGGGAACTTCCCCTGTGGGTTGGATAGATATGAATTGCTGGAAAAGAAGATATGGCAGTATACGGAAGAGGATAGTGCAGCATTGCAGAGAGTTTATCGGGAACATATGCAGGATACGGCAGAACGATTGGAACCGGCAGAGAAGCAGATCCGAGCTTATGAGAGATGAGAAAAAGAGTGTATTGTATATAATACGAAATAAGGGGATTGCCTTGTCGGAGCAATGAGATAAAAATGTCTCTGTATTGCGGACAAAACATCGGAAATAGTATGATTGGTTTTGACTAACTTTTTATCGTTTGCTTTCCTTCTAAAATTATTGTGCAATTTGTTTAAGGTTGGGTGAAAAGCAGGCTTGAATTTTTATCGGAAATAAAAGAAAAAGTTGAAAAAAATGAGAAAAAACACTTGCATTCTCTGTCTTTATCCTTTATAATATTAACTGTTGTGACATAGAGTGTTGATACGGAAGGTTGCCGAAAGCTGATGAATCAAGGGCTTGAGGGTTTTTCCGAGGAGCGATGTCCAGTTCAAAGAAACCGGGCGACAAGGTCACTGTACTGAATATTTTGGGTTTAACTTACCGACAGGGTAAGTTTGCGTATCTGACGTTGCTGGATACACCCGGATGAGTGTGCAGTCACCACTTGTCGTGCTGAAGTCAAATAGTACGAAAAGGAGGGGACTTTTTTTATGGCTAATCCCAAAATCAGAATCAGTCTCAAAGCTTACGATCACAAATTGATCGACCAGTCTGCAGCGCAGATCATTGAAACAGCAAAGAAAACAGGTGCACAGATCAGTGGCCCTATCCCTCTTCCCACAAAGAAGGAAGTTGTAACAATCATCAGAGCGGTGCATAAATACAAAGACTCTCGTGAACAGTTCGAAATGAGAACACACAAGAGACTGATCGATATTCTGAGCCCTACACCCAAGACAGCAGACGCGCTGAGCCGTCTGGATCTGCCCGCAGGCGTAGACATTACACTGAAAGTGATGAAATAATCAATGGTAACCTACTCAGCAACGAGCCGAAAGATTATTTTTTAACTTTAATAAAAGAAAAACATCCAAAAAGCTGGTTTATATAAGATAAAGAAGTAACAGAGAAAGTTACAACTCTTATATGACTAGAATGATTACCTTAATATCCGAAAGGATGAGAGGCAATCCGCTGTAGAAAATTTAGGAGGTGCAACGAAATGAAAAAGGCGATCATCGCTAAGAAAATTGGTATGACACAGGTTTTCACAGAAAACGGTGCGCTGGTACCAGTTACAGTTCTTGAAGCAGGCCCCTGCGTTGTTATCCAGAAAAAAACAATGGAAAACGACGGCTACGAAGCAATTCAGGTTGGTTTCGCTGAAGCAAAAGAAAGAAAAGTAAACAAACCCATGAAGGGGCATTTCACAAAAGCAGGCGTAGCTGCTAAGAAATATGTAAAAGAATTCAGACTGGAAGATGCAGCTAACTACGAAGTTGGCGCTGAAATCAAAGCTGATGTATTCGCAGCAGGCGACAAAGTAGACGCAAGCGGCGTTTCCAAAGGTAAAGGTTTCCAGAGTACAATCAAGAGATACAACGCACAGAGAGGTCCCATGGGTCATGGTTCCAAATCTCACAGAGTTGTAGGTTCTATGGGTTCTTCCGCTACACCCAGCCGTGTTAAAAAAGGCAAAAGAATGCCTGGTCACATGGGCGCAGCTAACGTGACAATCCAGAATCTTGAAATCGTACGTGCAGATGCAGAAAAGAACCTGCTGCTGATCAAGGGCGCAGTTCCCGGTCCTAAAGGTTCCATTCTGGTAATCAAAGACAGCGTAAAGGCTTGATAAACTTTACGAAAGGAGGAAACTAACATGGCAAATGTTGCAGTATTAAATATGGCAGGCGCTCAGGTAGGCACAATTGAGCTGAATGACGCTATTTTCGGTATTGAAGCAAATGAACATGTGATGCACCTGGCTGTAGTACAGTATCTGGCAAACCAGAGACAGGGCACACAGAGCACAAAAACACGCGCTGAAGTTCGTGGCGGTGGTAGAAAACCTTACAGACAGAAAGGTACAGGCAGAGCAAGACAGGGCTCCATCCGTTCTCCTCAGTGGGTTGGCGGTGGCGTAGTATTCGCTCCCAAGCCCAGAGACTACTCCTTCAAACTGAACAAGAAAGTAAAAAGACTGGCACTGCAGTCCGCACTTTCCACAAAGGTTGCTGAAGGCAAAATCATCGTTCTGGATGAACTGACACTGTCTGAAGTTAAGACAAAAGAAATGGCAAAAGTTCTGGAAAACATCAAATGCGACAACGCACTGATCGTTATGGACGGTACAAACACAAACGTAATGCTGTCCGCTAGAAACATTCCCACAGTTAAGACAGCTTCTGTAAGCACAATCAATGTTTACGATCTGCTGAAATACAACACACTGGTTGTAACAAAAGAAGCAGTAGAAAAAATCCAGGAGGTGTACGCATAATGGCTGATCTGAAATTTTACGATGTAATCGAAAGACCCGTAATCACAGAAAACAGTATGTCTGTACTGGATGAAAAGAAATATACTTTCATCGTACACCCTGAAGCAACAAAAGCTCAGATCAAAGATGCTGTTGAAAAAATGTTCGAAGGCGCTAAAGTAGCTTCCGTAAATACAATGAACTACGATGGCAAACCCAAGAGAAGAGGCATGTTCTTTGGTAAAACAAAGAAATATAAAAAAGCAGTTGTGAAACTGACAGCTGACAGCAAAGACATCGAAATCTTCATGGGCATGTAAGCGATGAAAGTCCTGGAAAGGGGCTGCACCCCAAGGTAAACTGGTTTGCGGGGGCAGGCAGATATTTGACAGGCGAATAACGAATTTTTGAGCAGAAGCTCGAAGCAGAAACTTGCAAAACACACGGAAACGTGTAGACGATATAAATCCGAAAGGAGTGGAAAAAAGAGATGGCAATTAAGAGATACAAACCCTATACACCATCCAGAAGACACATGACAGTGTCCGCATTCGATGAAATCACAAAATCCACGCCCGAAAAATCTCTGGTAGTACACCTGAGAAAAACTTCCGGCAGAAATAACCAGGGCAAATTGACAGTACGTCACCACGGCGGCGGCGCAAAGATCAAATACAGACTGGTTGACTTCAAACGTAACAAAGACGGTATTCCTGCAACTGTAAAAGCAATCGAATACGATCCCAACAGAACCGCAAACATCGCTCTGATCGTATATGCAGACGGTGTAAAATCCTATATCTTGGCACCAGCAGGCCTGCAGGTTGGCGATCAGCTGATGAATGGTCCCGAAGCCGAAGTAAAACTGGGTAACACACTGCCTATGAGCAAAATCCCCGTTGGTGCTTCCATCCACAACATCGAAATGAAACCCGGCAAAGGCGGCCAGCTGGTTCGTTCCGCTGGTAACGTTGGTCAGCTGATGGCAAAAGAAGGCAAATACGCTACAGTAAAACTGCCTTCCGGCGAAATGAGACTGCTGCCCATCGAATGCAGAGCTACAATCGGCCAGATCGGTAACACAGACCACGAACTGGTTCACATCGGTAAAGCTGGTAGAAAACGTCACATGGGCGTAAGACCTACAGTAAGAGGTTCCGTAATGAACCCTAACGATCACCCTCACGGTGGTGGTGAAGGTAGAGCACCCATCGGTCGTCCCGCACCTATGACACCTTGGGGCAAACCTGCAATGGGCTACAAGACAAGAAACAAACACAAAGCTTCCAACAAATATATCGTTCGCCGCAGAAACGGCTAATAGATCCGAATGTGCATAAGGCGGCTTAGGCACAGATAGAAAAAATAAGGAGGATTAAATCAATGAGCAGATCTTTGAAAAAAGGACCTTTCGCTGATGATCATCTGCTGAAGAAGATCGACGCTATGAACGCAGCAGGCGAAAAGAACGTAATCAAAACATGGTCTCGTCGTTCTACAATCTACCCCGATATGATCGGTCACACAATCGCAGTTTATGACGGCAGAAAACACGTGCCTGTATATATCACAGAAGACATGGTAGGCCACAAACTGGGCGAATTTGCACTGACAAGAACTTACAGAGGTCACGGCAAAGACGCAGAAAAGAAATCTAGAGTTCGCTAATTTATCCGATAACGAAAGGAGGTTTCGTTCATGGCAAAAGGTCATAGAAGCCAAATCAAAAAAGAAAGAAACATTGCAACACAGGAAAAAAGACCTCATGCTACTGCTAAATATGTAGGCATCCCCGCTCCCAAGGCGAAAATCGTCCTGGATCAGATCAAAGGTAAG
Organism: uncultured Clostridia bacterium; assembly: GCA_937901125.1. Taxonomy (GTDB): domain Bacteria; phylum Bacillota; class Clostridia; order Lachnospirales; family Anaerotignaceae; genus Anaerotignum_A. The sequence continues at coordinate 5,700 of CALCGT010000022.1, forward strand.
GATGTTGCTACAGCAGCAGCAATGTTGAACTATAGCCCCAGACTGGCAGCAGAAATCATCGGTAAAGTACTGAAATCCGCTGTAGCTAACGCAGAAAACAACCTGGGTATGGACGTAAGCAAACTGTATGTGGAAGAAGTAAGTGCAGATCAGGGCCCTACAATGAAGAGAATTCGCCCCAGAGCACAGGGCAGAGCATATCGCATTCTGAAGAGATCTTGCCATATTTCCATCATTCTCAATGAGAGATAAGGAGGTACGAAATGGGACAGAAAGTTAACCCTCATGGTTTAAGAGTAGGTATCATCAAAGATTGGGATGCAAAATGGTATGCAGATAAAGACTTTGCTGATAACCTGGTAGAAGACGTTAAAATCAGAAAATTCATCAAAAAGAGACTGTACGATGCAGGCGTTTCCAAGATTGCCATCGAAAGAACAGCAGGCAGAGTAAAAATCAGTGTTCATACAGCAAAACCCGGTATCGTTATCGGTAAAAACGGTGCATCTATCGAAGCACTGAAAGCTGAACTGCAGAAAATGACAGCACACAAAGTAGCTGTTAACATCGAAGAAATCAAGAGACCTGAACTGGATGCTCAGCTGGTTGCTGAAAACATTGCTCTGCAGCTGGAAAACCGTGTGACATTCCGTCGTGCGATGAAACAGGCTATGGGCAGAACAATGAAGTTCGGTGCAAAGGGTATCAAAACAATGGTAAGCGGTCGTTTGGGCGGTGCTGATATCGCTCGTGGCGAATCCTACCACGAAGGTACAATCCCCCTTCAGACACTGCGTGCAGACATCGACTATGGCTTTGCTGAAGCAGATACAACATACGGCAAACTGGGCGTAAAGGTTTGGATCTACAAAGGCGAAGTACTTCCTGTAAAGAATAACAAAAAGTAAGGAGGCGCTGAAGAATCATGTTAATGCCTAAAAGAGTAAAACATCGTAAACAGCAGAGAGGCAAAATGAGAGGCCGTGCATATAGAGGCAACAAAGTAACATACGGCGATTTCGGTATCATGGCGATGGAACCCACATGGATCACATCCAACCAGATCGAAGCAGCTCGTGTTGCTATGACAAGACATATCAAACGTGGCGGTGACGTTTGGATCAAAGTATTCCCCGATAAACCTGTATCCGCAAAACCTATCGGTACTCGTATGGGTTCCGGTAAAGGCGCTCCTGAATATTGGGTAGCGGTAGTAAAACCCGGCAGAGTAATGTTCGAAATCGGTGGCGTAGAAGAAGAAAAAGCAAGAGAAGCACTGAGACTGGCAATCCACAAACTGCCTATCAAGTGCAAAATCGTATCCAAAGCTGAAGCAGAAGAAATGGCAGGTGAACATCAGTGAAAACAAAAGGTTATGTAAATGAATTGATGGGCAAAACTGCAGATGAATTACAGAAGGACCTTGTTTCCGCTAAGAAAGAGCTGTTCAACCTGAGATTCCAGAACGCTACAAATCAGCTGGACAACACAGCAAGAATCAAGGAAGTTCGTAAGAACATCGCAAGAATCCAGACAATCATCACAAAGAAAGCAAGAGAAGCAAAATAATAGATATTCCGTTCGTTGAAAGGAGGAAATCATCGTGGAAAGAAATCTTCGTAAAACTAGAATCGGTAGAGTAGTTAGCGACAAGATGGACAAAACAATCGTTGTTGCTGTTGAAGATAAAGTAAAACACCCTCTGTATGGCAAAATCGTTAACAGAACATACAAACTGAAAGCTCATGACGAAAACAACGAATGCGGTATCGGCGATCGTGTTAAAGTTATGGAAACAAGACCTCTGTCCAAAGATAAAAGATGGAGACTTGTAAGCATCATCGAAAAAGCAAAATAATCCTTTTTGGAGAGGAGGACAATATATGGTTCAGCAGGAAACCAGATTAAAAGTAGCAGATAACTCCGGGGCGAAAGAACTTCTGTGCATCAGAGTACTGGGCGGCTCCACAAGAAGATATGCAGGCGTAGGCGACATCATTGTTGCTGCAGTTAAAGACGCAACACCCGGCGGCGTTGTAAAAAAAGGCGACGTTGTTAAGGCAGTAGTTGTTAGAACAGTTCATCCCGTAGGCAGACCTGACGGCAGCTACATCAAATTCGACGAAAACGCAGCAGTTATCATTAAAGATGACAAAAACCCCAGAGGTACACGTATCTTTGGGCCCGTTGCAAGAGAGCTGAGAGAAAAACAGTTCATGAAGATCCTTTCTCTGGCTCCCGAAGTACTGTAATAGGAGGTGTGCTAGGTGGCTAATTTGAAACTGAAAACTGGCGACAAAGTAGTGGTAATCGCTGGTAAAGATAAAGGCAAAGAAGGCAAGATCATTGCTGTAGATAAAAAGAACAACCGTGTACTGGTTGAAGGCGTAAACATGGTTTCCAAACACACAAAACCCAACGCACAGAACCAGCAGGGCGGTATCATCAAGAAAGAAAACTTCATTCATGCTTCCAACGTAATGTATCTGCACAACGGCAAAGCAACACGTCTGGGCGCTATGATCAAAGATGGCAAAAAAGTAAGAGTAGCTAAGAAAACAGGCGAAGTTATCGACTAATAAATACCTGTGAAAGGAGGCAAACAATGAGCAGATTAAAAGACTTCTATGAAGCACAGATCGTTCCTGAAATGACTAAGAAATTTTCTTATAAAAATAAACTGGCTGTTCCTAAACTGGAAAAGATCATCATCAACATGGGCGTAGGCGAAGCTAGAGAAAACGCTAAAGTTCTGGATGGCGCTGTAAGAGATATGAGCATCATCGCTGGTCAGAAACCCGTTGTAACAAAGGCTAAAAAATCCATTGCGAACTTCAAACTGCGTGAAGGCATGAACATTGGCTGTAAGGTTACTCTGAGAGGCGACAGAATGTATGAATTCACAGACAGACTGATCAACATCGCACTGCCTCGTGTACGTGACTTCCGTGGTGTAAAAGCAAACAGCTTTGACGGCAGAGGTAACTACACAATGGGTATCAAAGAACAGCTGATCTTCCCCGAAATCGAATATGATAAAGTAGACAAAATCAGAGGCATGGACATCGTTTTTGTTACAACAGCAAAAACAGATGAAGAAGCAAGAGAACTGCTGAGACTGTTCGGTATGCCATTCGCAAAATAAGGGAGGGACAAAAATGGCTAAAAAATCTATGAAAGTAAAGCAGCAGAGAGCACCTAAGTTCTCTACAAGAGCTTACACACGTTGCAGAGTTTGCGGCAGACCCCACTCTGTACTGAGAAAATATGGAATTTGCCGTATTTGCTTCCGTGAACTGGCATACAAAGGTCAGATTCCCGGCGTAAAGAAAGCAAGCTGGTAATTGAAAGGAGGAATTCACAATGTCTATGAGCGACCCTATCGCAGATATGCTGACAAGAATCAGAAACGCTAATACTGCAAAACATGATACAGTAGATGTTCCTTCTTCCAAAATGAAGAAAGCAATCGCTGACATCCTGGTGGCAGAAGGTTACGTAAAAGGTTACGAAGTAATCGAAGACGGTATCAAATCCACACTGCGTATCAGCCTGAAATATGGTGAAGATAAAAACGTAAAAGTAATCACAGGTCTGAAGAGAATTTCTAAACCCGGCCTGAGAGTATTCGCTGGCAAAGACGAACTGCCTAAAGTTCTGGGCGGTCTGGGCACAGCAATCATTTCCACAGACAAAGGCCTGATGACAGACAAAGCTGCAAGAAAAGCTGGTCTGGGCGGTGAAGTAATCGCTTTCATCTGGTAAGATAGAGACAGAATATTAGGAGGTGCAGACCATGTCCAGAATCGGTAAATTGCCCGTTGTGGTACCCGCTGGCGTTGAAGTGAAGATTGGCGAAGACAATCTGCTGACAGTAAAAGGCCCCAAAGGTACACTGGAAAGAAAATTATCCGCAGACATGAACATCGCAATGGAAGATGGCCAGATCGTAGTTACAAGACCTAGCGATCTGAAAAAACATAGAGCATTACACGGCCTGACAAGAACACTGATCTTCAACATGATTGTTGGTGTTACACAGGGCTATGAAAAAGTACTGGAAATCAATGGTGTAGGTTACAGAGCAGCTAAGTCCGGTAAAAAACTGACACTGACACTGGGTTACTCTCATCCCGTTGAAATGGAAGATCCTGAAGGTATCGAATCCATCGTTGAAGGTACAAACAAAATCATTGTTAAGGGTATTGACAAAGAAAAAGTAGGTCAGTTCGCTGCTGAAATCAGAACAAAGAGACCTCCCGAACCCTATAAAGGCAAAGGTATTAAATACTCTGACGAACATATCAGACGTAAAGTTGGTAAGACCGGTAAGAAATAATCTGCGAACGGCAGCATGACAGCACGATTTATTTATATCGGAAAGTGACTAATTTTTGAAGAAACGGAGTGAAAATACTATGATCAATAAGCCCTCTCGTGCAGCGGCTCGTGTGAAAAGACACTACAGAATCCGCAACCATGTAAAAGGCACAGCTGCTAGACCTAGACTGGCAGTGTTCAGATCCAATAAACACATGTATGCACAGATCATCGATGACGTTGCTCAGCATACACTGGTTGCAGCATCCACAATGGAAGCTGAAATCGCAAGCAAAGTAGAATACACAAACACAGTTGCGGCTGCAGCTGCAGTAGGTGAAGCTGTTGCAAAAAAAGCAATCGAAAAAGGCATCACAGAAGTTGTATTCGACAGAGGCGGTTTTGTATACCAGGGTAAAATTCAGGCACTGGCAGAAGCAGCTAGAGAAGCTGGCCTGAAATTCTAAGGCAAGGAGGAAAGTAAGTTGAAAAGAATCGATCCAAGCACTTTAGATCTGAAAGATAAAGTAGTAACCATCAACCGTGTATCCAAAACGGTTAAAGGTGGTCGTACAATGAGATTCTCTGCTTTGGTTGTTGTTGGCGACGGCAATGGCCATGTAGGCTGCGGCATGGGTAAAGCAGCTGAAATTCCCGATGCGATCCGCAAAGGTAAAGAAGCAGCGATGAAAAATATCATCAAAGTAGAAATGAACGATGTAGACAGCATCTACCACGGCGTTACAGGTGAATACGGCAGTGCAAGCGTACTGCTGATGCCCGCTCCCGAAGGTACTGGTATCATCGCTGGTGGTCCCGCTCGTGCGGTTCTGGAACTGGCTGGTATCCGTAATATCAGAACAAAATCCCTGGGCTCCAACAACAAACGTAACGTTGTAAGCGCAACAATCGAAGGCCTGTCCAGAGCGACAACACCCGAAGCTGTTGCGAAACTGCGTGGCATTTCTGTTGAAGAACTCTTAGGTTAAGGAGGAACAGACAGATGGCTGAAATTAAAATCACATTGGTGAAATCCACAATCGGTGCAATTCCCAAACATAAAAAAACAGTTCAGGCTCTGGGTCTGAATAAAACAAATAGCAGTGTAATTCAGCAGGACAATGCGGCTATCAGAGGTATGATCCATCAGGTTAGCCACCTTGTTAAAGTTGAAGAAGTTTGATTTTAGGAGGTGCCCAAATGAACTTATGCGAACTGAGACCCGCTGAAGGCTCCAGAGAAAAGAACTGGAGACGCGGCAGAGGTCATGCAACAGGCAACGGCAAAACAGCTGGTAGAGGCCACAAAGGTGCAGGCCAGCGTTCCGGGACAAGCGGCAAATGCGGTTTCGAAGGTGGCCAGATGCCTCTGTACAGAAGACTTCCTAAGAGAGGCTTCACATGCAGAAACAGCAAAGAAATCGTTGCAATCAACGTTTCCATGCTGAACGTATTTGAAAATGACACAGTAGTAGATATCGATGCTTTGAGAAACGTTGGTCTGATTAGCAATCCTAGAGATGGCGTGAAGATCCTTGGCGAAGGCGATCTGGAAAGAAAGCTGACAGTTAAGGTAAACTACTTCAGCAAAACAGCTCAGGAAAAAATTGAAGCTGCCGGCGGCAAAGCAGAGGTGATTTAATTGCTTAAGATTTTCGTTAACTCTTGGAAAACGAAAGACATTCGGAACAAGATTCTGTACACACTGATGATCTTTGCGATTGTTAGACTGGGTACACAGATCGCCCTGCCCGGTATCGATACAGCAGGTGTAGTAGCAGCAAGAGAAAACGCAGCCATGGCGGGTACACTTTACAGTGTAATCGCCGGTGGTGCGAACTCCAGCTGGTCTATCTTTGCAATGGGTATCGGTCCCTATATCAACGCTTCCATCATCATGCAGCTTTTGACAATTGCGATCCCCAAATTCGAGCAGCTTTCTAAGGAAGGCCCCGATGGTCGTAAGCAGCTGCAGTCTTACAGCAGATATTTGACGGTCATCCTGGCGTTGATCCAAGGTATCGGTCTGACTTACACATATCAGAATATGTATCTGGTGCATAGCCCTCTGGTTTATATTGCGTCTGTATTTGCTCTGGTATGTGGTTCCACATTTGTAATGTGGTTGGCAGAACAAATCACTGCAAAAGGGATCGGGAATGGTTCTTCCATGATCATCTTCATCAATATCGTTTCCAACCTGCCCATGGGTGCAGCAAGCCTGTACTACATGATCGTAGGCAGCGGTGCAATTGGTGTAGCAAAAGTGGCAGCGATTCTGATCATCCTGATCATCGTTCTGGCATTCATCGTTTGTGTAAACAGCGGTGAAAGAAGACTGCCTGTACAGTACTCCTCCAAAATGGTAGGCAGAAAACAGGCAAGCGGCAGAAGTACAACAATGCCTATCAAGGTAAATACTTCTGGCGTTATCTCTATCATCTTTGCGATCTCTTTGCTGCAGTTCCCTCAGCAGATCGGCATGTTCATCCCTAACAAGGGTGCAACATTTACAAAGGTGACAGATGTTCTGAACATGACACACCCTGTTGGTGCGATCATCTATGTACTGTTGATCTTCTTCTTCACATATTTCTATACATCCATCGTAATCAATCCCAACGAAATTGCGATGAACATGAAGAAGAACGGTGGCTTCATTCCCGGTATCAGACCCGGTCAGCCTACAAGCGCTTATATTACAAGAGTCGTAAACAGAATCACACTGGTTGGTGCGATCTGCTATGCGATTTTGGCTATGGTTCCTGTAGCTCTGCAGTGGATCTTTAAAGTAAACGTTGGCTTTGGTGGTACAACACTGATCATCGTTGTTGGTGTTTGTCTGGATATCGTAAAAGCACTGGAAAGCCAGTTGCTGATGCGCCACTACAAAGGTTTTTTAAATGACTGATAACAATCGCTTGGGAAATGCTGTTTAGCATTTCCCGAGGGGTTGTTTTAGTTGTATATGGGGAGATTTATAAAAAGAGAAGGCCATCTATTAAGAAAAGAGGTAATCGCATGAAATTAGTACTGATTGGTGCTCCTGCAGCCGGCAAAGGCACACAGGCTGCAAGACTGGTAGAACATTACGGCATTGCTCACATTTCCACAGGCGATATGCTGAGAGAAGAAGTTGCAAAAGGCACAGAACTGGGCAACCAGGCAAAAAGCATCATGGCAGCAGGCGGTCTGGTTTCTGATGAACTGATCATTGCCATTGTACAGGAAAGAATCAAAAAAGACGATTGCGCGAAAGGTTTCATCCTGGATGGTTTCCCCCGCACAGTTGTTCAGGCTGAAAAGCTGGAAGAAATGGTAAAACTGGATCACGTTGTATACATCAGTGCTCCTGACGAAGTGATGCTGGAAAGACTGACAGCAAGAGAAAGCTGCCCTAAATGCGGTGCTACATACAACAAACTGTTCCTGCCCGCAAAGGTTGCTGGTATCTGCGATAAGTGCGGCGAAAAGCTGACACAGCGTAAAGACGACACTGTAGAAGCTGGTAAGGCAAGAATTCAGACTTTCCACGAACAGAGTGAACCTCTGGTAGACTTCTACACAAAGAAGGGCATCCTGTTTGAAGTAGATGGTACACAGGCGATCGATGAGATCACGAAAGCGATCATCGCTGGTCTGGATAAATAAGAAATGAAAAATGGCAGACGAGGAAATCGTTTGCTTGGGGAGGTGATCGGCAGAGGCGGCAACGTCTCTGCCGATCTGTTTTTCCGAGAATCAGTTACTATATATACAGTAACTTTTAATATGGAGTATCGCGAAGGGAACAAATATTGTATACTTGATTGGCTTATGAAAATAAAGTGTGTACCTATGCGGTAAGGATGGCGAAAGTCACCTTGGGAAAGCGATATTTTCCAAGCAAAATACCGTTCTGATCACGGACGGAGAACCGGAAATTCTTACGTTTAACGAAGGAAAATGAGGTGATATCGTTGGAATATCAGATCGGCCAAGTGGTTTATTCCAAAAGTGGTCACGATAAAGGCGATGTGCAGATGATTGCAGCCGTGGAGGGGGAATACCTTTTCTTGGTGGACGGCAAACGCCGGAAACTGGAAAAGCCAAAACGGAAAAAAAAGATGCATGTACAGCCGACTACTTATATAGTAGAAAACGTGGCAGAAAAGCTGCAGCAGGGAAGCAGTGTCCTTGATGCGGAGATCAAGAAGGCATTGAAAAAGTATCAATAAGATACGGGATGTTTCATGTTTAAGGAGGTTTACGGTCTTGTCTAAAGATGACGTAATCGAAGTAGAAGGAACCGTACTGGAAAAATTACCCAACGCTATGTTTCAGGTGGAACTGGAAAACGGCCACCAGATCTTAGCGCACATTTCCGGCAAACTGCGTATGAACTTCATCCGCATCCTGCCCGGTGACAAAGTGTTAATTGAAATGTCTCCTTATGACCTGACAAAAGGTCGCATCATTTGGAGAGCAAAATAAGGAAGGAGCGATCACAATGAAAATCAGACCCTCTGTAAAACCCATGTGTGAAAAATGCAGAATCATCAAGAGAAAAGGTCGTGTAATGGTTATTTGTGAAAATCCCAAACATAAACAGAAACAGGGCTGATAATTTATTATGGGCTTGAGGGGCGATACCCCAAAGAGCCGGAATTGATAAATCCGTCAACTATACTGGGAGGAGCATACAGTTAATGGCAAAGGCGGCGCATTTTTGTGAGCGCGTAAGCAACATGACTGACGGTCTATCTCCTTTGTTCGTAATGCCCAACGAGTATCGCACTGTGTTTATGTAAAAACATTTTTATTTGAATCGTATTGTGAAAATTACAGGAGGTGCAAGAATATATGGCACGTATTGCTGGTGTAGACTTACCTAGAGAAAAACGCGTAGAAATCGGCCTGACATATGTTTACGGCATTGGCCACTCCAGTGCTGTTCGTATTCTGAATGAAGCAGGTGTAAGCCTGGATACAAGAGTTAGAGATCTGACAGATGAAGAAGTGTCCAGAATCCGTGACGTCATCGACAGAACTCAGACTGTAGAAGGTGACCTGAGAAGAGAAGTTGCTCTGAACATCAAACGCCTGATCGAAATCGGTTGCTACAGAGGCATCCGTCACAGAAAAGGTCTGCCCGTTAGAGGTCAGAAAACAAAAACAAACGCAAGAACAAGAAAAGGTCCTAGAAAGACTGTTGCGAACAAGAAGAAATAATTGATATTTCGTAAGGAGGTTTGAGGCAAATGGCAAAGAAAACTGTGAAAAAGGCAACAACTCGCAGACGCCGTGATAAAAGAAAAGTAGAACGTGGCCAGGCTCATATCCAGTCCACTTTCAATAATACAATCGTTACAATTACTGACGCAGTAGGTAATGCTCTGTCTTGGGCAAGTGCTGGTCAGCTGGGCTTTAGAGGTTCCAGAAAATCCACACCTTACGCAGCACAGATGGCTGCAGATACAGCTGCAAAAGCTGCTTCCGACTACGGTCTGAAGACAATCGAAGTATTCGTTAAGGGTCCTGGTAGCGGCCGTGAAGCTGCAATCCGTGCTCTGCAGGCAGCAGGCCTGGATGTAACACTGATCAAAGACGTTACACCCGTTCCTCACAACGGTTGCAGACCACCCAAACGCAGAAGAGTATAACGAATCAGGAGGTGTAGAACAATGGCAAGAGATAGAGTTCCCGTACTGAAAAGATGCAGATCCCTGAATCTGGATCCCATCTATCTGGGTATTGATAAAAAATCTAAAAAACAGAATCTGAGAGCAAACAAAAAAATGTCCGAATATGGCCTTCAGATGAGAGAAAAACAGAAAGCAAAATTCATCTACGGCGTTCTGGAAAAACAGTTCAGAGGCTACTATGCACAGGCTGAAAAGATCGCTAAAAAAGAAGGTATCCCCGGTGAAAACCTGCTTATGCTGTTGGAAATGAGACTGGACAACGTAATGTTCCGTCTGGGCTACGGCAGAACAAGAAAAGAAGCTAGACAGATCGTTCGTCACAAACACGTAACAGTAAATGGTAAGGCAGTAGATATCCCTTCTTACCAGGTTAAAGTTGGCGATGTAATCGAAGTAAAAGAAAAATACAAAACAATCCAGAGATACAAAGACGTTCTGGCCGTAACAGAAGGTAGAATTGTTCCTGAATGGCTGTCCGCTAACCACGATGCACTGAGCGGCACAGTTCTGGCAAAACCCACAAGAGCACAGATCGATGTTCCCGTTGAAGAAACACTGATCGTCGAACTGTACTCCAAATAATCATCGATTGTGCAGTGAAGTCAAAGTAATCGCCGTAGGGCTTTTTGCCCTGCGGCACTCTATCATAAAAAAGGGAGGTTTGAACGAGTGTTTGAATTTGAAAAACCTCGCATTGAGATTGCCGAAATGGCACCGGACGGAACATATGGTAAGTTTGTAGTAGAACCCCTGGAAAGAGGTTATGGTACAACTCTGGGGAACTCCCTGAGAAGAATCCTGCTGTCCTCTTTGCCCGGCGCAGCAGTAAGCAATGTGAAAATTGATGGTGTACTTCATGAGTTTAGCGTGATTCCCGGCGTGAAAGAAGACGTGACTGAAATCATCCTGAATTTGAAAGGTCTTGCGATCAAAAATACAAGCGAAGGCAATGAGCCTAAAATTGCTTATATCGATGTGGAAGGCGAAGGTGAGGTAAAAGGTTCTGATATCAAATGCGATAGCGATATTGAAATTCTGAACCCCGATCACCACATCGCAACACTTTCTGGCGGTGCAGGCAGCAAGCTGTATATGGAGATCACAATCAACAAGGGCCGCGGCTATGTTGGTGCAGACAAAAACAAAAAAGACGATCAGCCAATCGGTATGCTTCCTGTAGACAGTATTTTTACACCTGTCACAAGGGTGAACTTCTTGGTGGAAAATACTCGTGTTGGTCAGATTACTGACTACGACAAACTGTCTTTGGAAGTTTGGACAAACGGAACAATCGCACCCGATGACGCTGTAAGCTTCGGCGCGAAGATCCTGAATGAACACCTGAACCTGTTCATTGATTTGTCTGATAATGCAAAAGATACTTCTATCATGGTAGAAAAAGAAGAAGGCAAGAAAGAAAAAGTTCTGGAGATGAGCATAGAAGAACTGGATCTGTCTGTACGTTCTTACAACTGCCTGAAACGTGCTGGTATCAACACAGTAGAAGATCTGGCAAACAAGACAGAAGAAGAAATGATGAAGGTTAGAAACCTTGGACGCAAGTCCCTGGAAGAAGTATTGAACAAAATGGCGGAACTGGGTCTTTCCCTGAAGCCTAGTGACGAATGATTTCGTCATATAGAGTAAAGTAACTAGTATTTACCGTGTGATTACGGCTCCACATAAGACCGAAGAAGCAGTGGAGACGGGCTCAGTCATACGGGTATCCATGAGGAGGATTTAACCATGCACGCATCCGGTTATAGAAAACTTGGTAAAACAACACCCCAGAGAAAGGCTCTGCTGAGAAACCAGGTAACAAATCTGCTGTATCACGGCAAAATCAAAACAACAGAAACAAGAGCGAAAGAAGTTAAGAGAATCGCTGAAAAACTGATCACTCTGGCTGTAAAAGAAAAAGACAACTTTGAAGAAGTTACAGTAACAGCTAAAGTAGCAAAAAAAGATGCTAACGGCAAACGTGTGAAAGAAGTTGTAAACGGTAAAAAAGTAACAGTTTACGACGAAGTTCAGAAAACAATCAAAAAAGATAAAGCTTCCAGACTGGCAGCTAGAAGACAGATCCTGTCTTACCTGTACCCCGTAACAGAAGTTCCTGCTGATGGCAAAAAAATCAGAAAGAACAGCAAAAAAGTTGACATGGCAGCAAAAATGTTCGATGAAATCGCACCTAAATATGCTGGCAGAAACGGTGGTTACACAAGAATCGTGAAGCTGGGCGCAAGAAAAGGCGACGGCGCAATGGAAGTTATCCTGGAACTGGTTTAATTCCATAAAAAATGAGACCGACTGAAAAGTCGGTCTTTTTTTGTTACTAATATCTGAGAGCATAATGGAAGATGCAATCATTATCTAAAACATGGGCAACATAACCATCTACGCAGGTGACGAGCAGGAATTTTTGAGGGAAGTTTTTGTTGATGTAAGCAAAAACAGTTTTACCGTTCTCTAATTTCTGGGAGAGAATATGGAAATGGGCTTCGTTGAAGTTGCCATCTTCCTTTATTTGTGCCACTTTAGAAAAAGCAGGCAGACGAGTTTCTTCATCTACAGGAATAAGAGGAAGATAATACCAGTATGGCTCACCATTAGGAAATTCCCAGTAGGTTTGTTTGAAATTCAAAGTATCGCCTTTGATTTCGGCAATAGGAGTTCGATATCCCATATCCTTCAGAGCAGAGGTGGTTACCCAGACAGTATCGTCCTCCAGAAAGATTGGTTCAGTGAACGGAGTCGTTTTATTTGCATGCCGATACCAGTTTTGATCTTCAACAGAAATAAAATTATAACCATTGGAAAGGACCTGATCCTCCTGATACAATTTGATTTTATCAGGGTCGTTATAGCGTGCTTCTGTCCAGAAATCAGCAATGGAAAAATAGATTTTGTGATTGATATATTTGGCATGGATATCTGCGGCATTGCCATTGATGGTGACAGATGGGGTTTGGACAAGCGTTTCAGCAGCATAAGCCATATGCATCCCCAAGGAAAGGAAGGCTGCAAACAATGCTGTAGAAATTCCTGTCCAGTGTAAAAACTTTTTCATAGGCTCTCCTCCTTTTATTCTATCTTAGATAAGTATAGCAAAAAATGGAAGAGTTTAGGTTACATGGAGACAACAAAAGGCGAAAGGATTTCTTAAGAAAACAAGAGAAATTGTAAGAATTTTGTAAGAATTAAAAAAGGGAAAGACCCCGCACCATGCGAGGTCTTGAAAGGGAGAGATTAGAATTTATTTTTACGAAAAATCGGGATTTGCCGTGTCAAAATCAACGACGGAAAGTACTGCCGCGTCCTCCTGCACAGCTTCCTGAGCTGCGATGAAAGGTTTCAATGTTTGATGTTCCTGATATATCACGGAGACAGACATCCCAGTGAAAAAGGAAAGGGTAAAAGCCACTGCTGCGATCGCAGCTAAGTTATATACGAATTGTTTCATAGATGTCTCCTCCTTTACGTGAGAGTTGTGTTTATATTGTGTTCTTTTGTATTCCTATGATAATACAAATTTTTCTTCTGTAGGTTACAGCAGTCTAACAGGTTGGTTACAGGTAAGTTGCAGGAATATTACGGGGACATGTCAAAAAACGAACATTTTTCTTAAGGTGAAAAACTGGAAATACAGGAAAGAAATGTTGCGGTACAATAGGGGAGAAAAGGCAGCAATTCTGCCGTTTCTATTGACTTTTTGGCGAAAAAAACGTATCATATCGATAGCTGTGAGCATTTATGCCATGGACTTTGGAAGGCAGAAAATCTGCCATAGAAATAGGTGAAAATATGAAAATGGTGAAGGCTGAAGGTCTGACATATGAATATACCAAAGTGATAGAAACCGAATACGGCGCCGAAGAACATAAGGTGGCTGCCTTGAAACAGGTGGACATCGAAATTGAAAAAGGGGAGTTTGTTGTGGTTTTGGGTCACAATGGCTCCGGGAAATCTACATTTGCGAAGCATATCAATGCGTTGCTTCAGCCTACAGGCGGAACCCTTTGGGTAAAGGGCATGAATACAAAGGAAGAAGATCATGTTTGGGATATACGCCAGAGCGCAGGCATGGTGTTCCAGAATCCGGACAACCAGCTGGTTGCCACAGTGGTAGAAGAAGACATCGCATTTGGCCCCGAAAATATGGGCGTTCCTTCTGAGGAAATCAGAATACGGGTGGATGAAGCTTTGGAAACAGTACGCATGAGTGAATTTGCAACATATACGCCCTCCAAGCTTTCCGGTGGTCAGAAACAGAGAATTGCCATTGCAGGCGTGCTGGCCATGAAGCCTGACTGTATCGTTTTGGATGAGCCTACAGCCATGCTGGACCCTGTAGCCCGCAAGGATGTTATGGAAACCATTGAGCGTTTGAATAAAGAAGAAGGCATTACAATTATCCTCATCACCCATTACATGGACGAAGCAGTTCGTGGGGATAGAGTATATGTTATCGATGACGGCGACCTGGTGATGCAGGGAACACCCAGAGAAATTTTCGTGCAGGTGGATAAACTGAAAGAGTACGGGCTGGACGTACCCCAGGTGACAGAAGTCACATATCTGCTGCGAAAAGAGGGTGTCGATCTACCCGCGGATATTTTAACGATCGAAGAAATGGTAGGTGCAGTATGTCAATTAAAATCAACCATTTGACCCATGTTTATAACGAAGGGACTGCTTTCGAAAAAGTGGCACTGAACGATGTGAATATCGAGATCCAGACTGGGGAATTTATTGGTCTGATCGGACACACCGGTTCCGGCAAGTCCACACTGATACAGCACCTGAATGGTATCATTTCTCCTACTCGGGGCGAAATTTTGCTAGATAACGAAAATATCCATAAAGACAAAGCAAAGCTGAAGGAAGTACGCAGACGGATCGGTCTGGCCTTCCAGTATCCTGAATACCAGCTTTTTGAAATGACTGTATATAAGGATGTGGCCTTTGGCCCTACCAATCTGGGCTGGACAAAGGAGCAGATTCATGAAAGTGTAGTTGCTGCGCTAGATATCGTAGGCATCAGCCCTGAGCTTTATGAGAAATCCCCCTTCGAGCTTTCCGGCGGGCAGAAACGCCGCGTAGCCATTGCGGGGGTTTTGGCAATGAACCCGGAAGTGCTCATTCTGGACGAGCCTACGGCGGGTTTGGACCCCAAGGGTCGTGATGAGATTCTGGCGGCCATCCGCAAATTGCATGAAGAAAGAGGTATTACAGTCATTCTGGTAAGCCACAGCATGGAAGATGTGGCAAAATTGGTTGATCGAATCATCGTGATGCACAGAGGGCAGGTAGCCATGACAGGTACGCCCAGAGAAATTTTCTCTCATCCCATGGAACTGGAAAAAATGGGTCTGGCGACACCACAGGTGAGCTACGTTTTTGCACAGCTGAAGGAAAAGGGCTATGATGTGCCCACAGATGTTTATACTGTGGAAGAAGCCAAGGAAGCCCTGTTGAAATTGGTAAAGCAGGTGAAAGCATGATTAGAGACATTACTATCGGTCAGTATTATCCTGCGGAATCCCCCATTCACAGAATGGACCCCAGGCTGAAACTCACTGTCACATTTATTTTTATCGTAACATTGTTTTTGGTGAATACTTTTGTTGGTTATTTATTCGTCATTGCCTCTATGGGGCTGGTGATCAAAGCATCAAAGGTGCCTTTGAAATTTATGCTCAAAGGGCTGAAAAGCATCATGATCATCATTTTGTTCACGGCATTTATCAACCTGTTTATGACACGGGGGGAAACTGTGCTGGTGAAAGTGGGCATTTTCAGCATCACCATGGAAGGGGTGCTTTTGGCGATCAAGATGTGCGTACGATTGGTATTGCTGATCGTCGGTTCTTCGATTCTGACATTGACGACAACGCCCATCCAGCTGACGGATGCCATCGAATACATCCTGAAGCCCTTCAAAAAGATTGGTGTGCCTGCCCATGAGATCGCCATGATGATGACGATCGCCCTGCGTTTTATTCCAACGCTGCTGGATGAAACAGACAAGATCATGAAAGCACAGCAGGCAAGGGGTGCCGATTTTGATACCGGCAATCTCATCCAGAAGGCAAAAGCCCTTATCCCAATTCTGGTGCCTTTGTTTATCTCTGCTTTCCGCAGAGCGGAGGAACTGGCTATGGCTATGGAAGCAAGATGCTATCATGGGGATGAACACCGTACCAGAATGAACAGGATGAAGATGAAGGGCAGCGATTACCGTGCGGCAGGGATGGCGGTTGCTTACGCTGTAGTCATTATTGGGCTGCGTTTTGTGGCAAAGGCAGTGCCTTTTATGATTTAAGTAGACGAAGCACTCTCCTTTGGAGGGTGCTTTTTTGAAGAAACGAAAGAAAAAGGTGAAGATATGATAGGATTGGGAACGATCATCAATGTAGGGGCAATTCTCATTGGAGGACTGATGGGGCTGTTTCTAGGGCGCAGTGTGAAGGTGCGATATCAAGATATTCTGATGATCTCTGTGGGGGTCTGCGTCATGATGCTGGGCATCGGCGGCACCATGGAGGAAATGCTGTCTATACAGGATGGCAGAATTGTCAGCGGCGATTCAATGATGATGATCATCACGATGGCTTTAGGGGCTTTGACTGGCGAATGGATGGATATTGAAGGGAAAATGGAAAAATTCGGTATCTGGCTAAAAAAGAAAACCGGCAGTAGTGGAGATAACAGCTTTGTGGATGCTTTTGTAACAACATCCCTGACTGTTTGTATCGGGGCAATGGCCGTAGTTGGTTCCATCAAGGATGGAATATATGGGGATTACAGTATCCTTGCGGCAAAGGCCATCCTTGACCTGATCATCGTGTTTGTGATGACTGTTTCCATGGGGAAGGGCTGTGTGTTTTCTGCTATTCCGGTTGGCATTTTTCAAGGAGTTGTGACCCTGCTGGCACGGCTTATCGAGCCTTTGATGACAGAGGCGGCATTGTCTAATCTTTCCTTGGTAGGGTCTATCATGATCTTCTGTGTAGGTCTGAATCTGGTTTGGGGAAAGAAAGTAAAGGTAGCGAATTTCCTGCCTGCCATCGTGTTTGCGGTGGCGTGGGCATTTGAACCATGGGCATAAGGAGTGTGGATGGATTTGAAGCGGATATTATTGACAATCGCATACGATGGAACGAATTATTCCGGCTGGCAGAAGCAGAAAAGCCCTGAAGTTATTACGGTGGAAGGTGAACTGACAAAAGCCCTGCGTCAGCTGTTCAAAAACCCCGTACTGGAGTGTATTGGGGCAAGCCGTACGGATGCGGGCGTTCATGCCTTGGGGCAGAGAGCCGTCATTGATGTGGAGACGACCATTCCTGTAGAAAAGATCCCTCTGGCGATCCGTTCTTTTCTGCCATCGGATATCATTGTGACAAGGGCAGAGGAGGTTTCGGCAGAATTTCATCCACGTTTTGACTGTGTGAAAAAGACCTATGAATATCGTTTCTGGAACGCACCTGTGAAGAACCCCAAGGAACGGCTGTATTCTGCTTATGTGCAGAAGACTCTGGACATCGACAAAATGAATGAGGGGGCGAGAGCCTTTTTCGGTACCCATGATTTTGCAGCATTCTGCGCCGCAGGAGCCCAGGTTTCTACTACGGTCAGAACCATTTTCGACTGCCATGTAGAACGCTCCGGAGAGAGCGTGCGGATTCTTGTAACGGGGGATGGCTTCCTTTATAATATGGTGCGTATCATTGCAGGGACGCTGCTAGCAGTCGGCATGGGGAAAATCCCTCCCGAACATGTTACGGGCATTATCGAAAGCAAAGACCGTACCAAAGCGGGGCAGACGGCAGAGCCACAAGGGTTGACTTTGCTTGAGATTTTTTATGATCTTCCCTGATTTTTCAAAGAAATCTCTTGACATGGTGAAGTCGGAAGATTATAATATAAGGGATGTTGATATGATTTTAAGGCTGAAATCAGCTTTAAATATATGTTTCTCAAGGTGGGACCCAATAAGTTATGCAGGCGAAAGCAGGTATAATGGAGATCGATCATATCCTTCCTGCGGTATGGCGAAGTCAACGGGTCAAACAAAATATTATGACAGGAGGTAAAAACCATGAGAACTACTTACATCGCTAAAGAAGCGGACATCGTGAAAAAGTGGTACGTGATCGACGCTGAAGGCGTAACACTGGGCCGTCTGGCTTCTGAAGTTGCAAACATTCTGAGAGGTAAAAACAAACCTCAGTACGCACCCAACGCTGACATGGGCGACTATGTGATTATCGTGAATGCGGAAAAAGTTGCTGTTACAGGTAAAAAACTGGAACAGAAAATGTATCGTCACCACAGCGGTTGGACAGGCGGTCTGAAAGAAACAAGACTGGACAAAATGCTGGAAACACATCCCGAAAGAGTAATCGAACATGCTGTAAAAGGTATGCTTCCTAAAAATGCTCTGGGCAGAAAGATGTTCGGCAAACTGCATGTATATGCTGGCGCAGAACACCCTCATGCAGCACAGAAACCCGAAACACTGGAATTCAAATTTTAATCGGAGGAGGAAAGCATAATGGCAGCAGCTAGATATTACGGCACAGGCAGAAGAAAATCTTCCGTAGCTAGAGTATACCTGGTACCCGGCAACGGTAAAATCACAATCAACAAAAGAGACATCGACGAATATTTCGGTCTGGAAACACTGAAAGTAATCGTTCGTCAGCCTCTGGAACTGACAGAAACAGCAGCTAAATTCGACGTTCTGGTTAACGTTTGCGGCGGCGGCTTCACAGGTCAGGCAGGTGCAATCAGACACGGTATCTCCAGAGCACTGCTTCAGGCAGATGGCGACTACAGACTTTCCCTGAAAAAAGCAGGCTTCCTGACAAGAGACCCTCGTATGAAAGAAAGAAAGAAACCAGGTCTCAAGGCAGCACGTCGTGCTCCTCAGTTCAGCAAGAGATAATCGGTTCTTTTCGAACATATTGCAAATTAAAAAGCTTAGAGTATTTTTACTCTGAGCTTTTTCTTTTTGCTGGAAAACGGAAGTGAGATTCTGTATAATATAGAAAAATCAGAAAGGGGTGCAGAAATGAAGAATGGAAAGATCAGCATTTTAATTGCAGATGATGAAAAGGAGATCCGAGATATTTTACAGCTGCTGCTGAGAGGGGAAGGATATGCAGTTTGTACAGCGGAAAATGGCAAGGAGGCATTAGCGTTGGCTTCGGCGGAGGTAGATCTTTACCTTTTGGATGTGAATATGCCGGAGCTATCCGGGTTTATGGCAGGGGCGGAAATACGAAAACAATTTGATGCTCCTATTATTTTTTTGACAGCCTATTCCGGGGAATCGGACAAGGTTATGGGCTTTTCTGTGGGGGCAGATGATTATATTGCCAAGCCCTTTTCCAATATGGAGCTTTTGATGCGGGTGAAAGCGATTTTACGCAGGAGTGCCCGTGGGACGGCACCAGCGCAGGAGGAAAAGAAGAGCCATATCCCTTTTGGGGATCTGATTTTGGACTTGGAAAGCCAATCCGTGCTACGGCAAGGAGAGGTCATTGTCTTAACGTATACAGAATTTAAAATACTGGAATTATTGGTCACCCATAAAAAGAAGATCTATTCTCTGGAAAGCATTTACCAAAGCATTTGGGAAGAAGATGCGGTAGGGGATAGTGCTATCATGGTGCATATCAAAAATATCAGAAAGAAACTGGGGGATGATTCCAGAAATCCAAGATATATTAAGACTGCTTGGGGACGGGGGTATTATGTTGATCAGTGAAAAAAGAAAAAATACCCCCAAATTGTCCAGAGAGATTATGGGGCTTTTATGTATCACGGCGGTAATTGCTTTATTCTTCTTTGGCTTTTTATATTTGACGGCAAATGCCATTGCTTCGACTTATCTCCTTGAAAATGATGTTTTGCTGACAGAAGGACAGCTGCTGACGTTGCAGGGGGGGATCCACAGCCTCAGCCTATTGTCGGCGGTGCTTTTATTTCTTGCCCTGTTTTTGTTTCTTTTGGGGCAGAAAATGGCTTATCTGAGGGAGATCATTCAGGGGGTGGAAGCCCTGCGTACCCATCGGATGGATTTTACCATGCCCATTGAGGGGGACAATGAATTGACGGAACTGGCAGAAAGCATCAATTTCCTTTCGGAAACGGAACGGTGGCTGCGGCAGAGGGAAATGGAGCTGCAAGAGGAAAAGGAACAGCTGATCCGTGATCTTTCCCACGATATCCGTACTCCTCTGACGGCGATGTTATCTTATTCTGATTATCTGGGGCAGAAAGAGACATTGGAGCAGGAGGAAGTGCAGGAATACATCGCCCTGATGCAGCGAAAAGGCCAGCAGATCAAGGCACTGACAGACAGATTATTGGACAGCGGCAGCAGAAATTTAGAAACCATAGAGGACGGCAAGCTGCTGATGGAGCAGCTTGCCGGAGAATGGGAAGAAATTCTGGAGAATACGTTTCCCTGTATCGTAGATACAAAAAATTGTCCCGCGTTCTATGGATTTTTCGATATTCATGAGCTGCGGCGGATCTTTGATAATCTTGCTTCCAATGTGAAAAAATATGCGGATCGGGAGCAGCCTGTGGAATTGCGGATCGATGCTGTGGATAAACGCCTTCGAGTCTGCCAAAGGAATGGGATCAAAACGGACACAGTTCCAGTGGAAAGCAATCAAATCGGCTTGGAAAGTATCCGGCGGATCGCCGCTTTGTATGGCGGGACGGTGCAAGTTTCCATAGAGCAAGGAATTTTTTCTATTCAGATCACGCTTTCTGAGATTGATGGATCACATCTTTAGAATTCTTTAAAATTGCCTGGCAAATTTCTTTAGACTGCTATGCTATGATGATCTCAGAAAAGAAAAAGAAAGCGAGGAATGTATTATGGCATTAGGTTTATTGTTAGTTTTATTTATGGTAATGAGTATCATTAGTGTGATGGGATTGGTGCTTTTGTTCCTTTTGAAAGGAGAAAAAGGGCAGAAGGCTGTGTTTTACTTTATGGCGGTATGGGGCATGGTCATCGCATGGATGACTGCGGATAGCTATCCCACCAATTATATTAAGGAGCAGTTGATCGCCTGGGCGTTTGGTGCCCTTGCTGTGATTGCGCTGCTGGTACAGATTTGCGGCAAAAGCGAAAGATCCTTCCTGACAGCAAAGGTGTTGGCAGCGGCATCTGTTGTGCTGGGAATGGTGGCTCTGTTTGTAATATAATGTAAAGAATGCTCCGTAGGAAAGAGATTTCCTGCGGAGTATTTTCGTTTTGGGTTGACGCTGAAATGATATGGGAGTATGATGAAAAATTAGAGAAGAAAAAGCAGACGAAGAAGGAGAATAAAATGGACTCATTACAAAAGATATATTGCAGGGCATTCCAAGGGCCATTCCGTGCGGCATTGCCTGTTCTGCCCTACAGAGAACCTGAAATTTTGAGAAGAGTGAAAGATATCCCGAAGGTGCTGCTGCGGAAGCATATCGATGCAGTGCTGCTGGTAACAGATAAGGGCGTACGCGGTCTGGGGCTGACCCAGAGATTGGAAAAAGGACTGAAGGAAGCCGGCATTCGCTGTGCGGTTTATGACAAGGTGGTGGCGAACCCTACCATTACTAATATTGAAGAAGCCAGGGCACTGTATCTGAAAAGCGGTGCAAAGGCGATCATTGCCTTTGGCGGCGGTTCTGCCATGGACTGTGCCAAGGTGACAGGGGCTCGTATCGTAAAGCCCAACAAGCCTGTCCATAAAATGAAGGGATTGCTGCGCATCTGCAAGAAATTACCTCTGCTCATCGCTGTACCCACTACAGCCGGTACAGGCAGCGAGACAACGTTGGCGGCAGTCATCACAGACAGCGGCACAAAGCATAAATATCCCATCAACGATTTTTCTTTGATTCCCAGATATGCGGTATTGGATTACCACGTGACCCTGGGTCTGCCAAAAAATATCACAGCCACAACGGGCATGGATGCACTGACCCATGCGGTGGAGGCGTATATCGGCAGAAGCACCACAAAAGAGACGCGATTTATGGCGGAACAGGCCACCAGATTGATCTATGAAAACCTGAAAACGGCTTATGATGATGGACAGAATGTGAAAGCAAGAGAAAATATGCTGCAGGCTGCCTATTGTGCCGGCATTGCTTTTTCCCGTTCCTATGTGGGCTATGTCCATGCCATTGCCCATTCTCTGGGCGGTCAGTATGGCGTGCCCCATGGGCTGGCAAATGCGGTCATCCTGCCTTATTTCCTGGAGGAATATGGCCCTGCCTGCTATGGAAAGCTGGCAAAGCTGGCAAGATGCATCGGTATGGTACCAAAACATACCAACGACCGCAGAGCGGCTGCGGCTTTCATCCAGTGGGTAAAGGATATGAATCAATATATGGAGATCCCAGAAACGATTCAGGAAATCAGAAAAGAAGATATTCCTGCCATGGCTAAACACGCGGCGGAGGAGGGCAATCCCCTCTATCCCGTGCCTGTTTTGATGGATGCTGGGGAGTTGGAGATCATGTATGAAAAAATCATGGAGAAAAAGGAGGGAAAAGCAGATGCAGGAAAAGATTCAGAAGCAGAGGGAGTTCTTTCGAGGGGGAAAACCCATTATATTGTCCTTTCGGAAAGAAGCACTTAAACGTTTGGGCCGTAACATTCGTGTCCATGAGGAGGAAATTTATGAAGCCCTGCGGAAGGATTTGAATAAATCTAAAACAGAAGCTTATATGTGTGAAATTGGCATGACACTGGCGGAGTTGTCCTATATGCTGAAGCATATAGATGGCTGGGCAAGAAAAAAATATGTGCTAAGCCCTATTGCACAGTTTTCCTGTGACAGCTTTACCATCAGAGAGCCTTATGGGGTGGTACTCATCATGTCTCCCTGGAATTATCCTTTTATGTTGACTATGGAACCCCTGATCGGCGCGATTGCCGCAGGGAACTGCTGTGTGGTAAAGCCTTCTGCGTATGCCCCTGCAACCTCTGCTGTCATCCGCAAAATCCTCAGAGAATGTTTCCATGAAGAATATGTATTGGTGGTAGAAGGGGGCAGAGTGGAAAATCAGGCATTGCTGGATCAGAGATTTGATTATATCTTCTTTACCGGCGGTGTGACCGTGGGCAAAGAAGTGATGGCAAAGGCAGCAAAGCATTTGACCCCTGTGACGCTGGAATTGGGCGGCAAAAGCCCTTGTGTTGTAGAAAAATCCGCAAAGCTGAATCTGGCGGCGAAGCGTATTGCATTTGGTAAACTGCTGAACTGCGGGCAGACCTGCGTTGCCCCGGACTATATTCTGGTAGAGCGCAGCGTAAAGGATGAATTTTTAGGCTATCTGAAAAAATGGATCGTGAAGATGTACGGCGAAAATGCGATGGAAAATGGCGATTATGTAAAAATGGTCAACCAGAAGCATTTCGACAGAATATGTAGTTTGATCGACCAGAAGAAAGTGGTATTCGGCGGAAAACGGAACGAAGAGACCATGCAGATCCAGCCCACCATTATGGACAATGTAGCGGCTGATGATGCCATCATGCAGGAAGAAATTTTCGGGCCTGTATTCCCTATCATACCCGTAGACAGCATAGCGGAAGCAGAAGCTTTTATCAAAGAACGAGAAAAACCCCTGGCCTTGTATTTGTTTACACAGAACAAGGCTGTGGCAGACCGTTTCCTGACGCATATACCCTTTGGCGGTGGCTGCATCAACGATACCATCATCCATCTGGCAACCAGCAGAATGGGCTTTGGCGGCGTAGGACAGAGCGGCATGGGCAGTTACCATGGAAAGAAAAGCTTCGATACTTTCAGCCATGAAAAGAGCATTGTGAACAAACATACCTGGATGGATTTGCCTGTCAGATATGCACCTTACAATAAATTGCAGGATACATTACTGAGAATGTTTCTTCGATAGAAAAAGAGTCCAAATGGACTCTTTTTTGTTTGCTAGAAATTTTTCAACTGGAACATCGCACCGATGAAGCCGGCTGCATAGCATAAAATGGAGAGGGCAGCCACAGGCTTGGGCATGGTTCCAGTCACTTTTGTCATCAGAAAGCAGACCGCCATCAAAACAGCGCTAGCAGCAGAGGTAAGAAATACTTTTCTGAGCAGGCTCAGGGCTTTTTTTGTGGACACAGGGGATTTACAAAATTCCTTCAAAAGATTGGACTGGCCTTCCAGAAGTTTTTTGCTTTCTTTATAAAAAAAGATGGCGATGCCGAGCATCAAAATAATATAGATCAGCATGGGGTTTCCTCCTTGGATATATACTTTTTTAGTGTAGCATTTTATGGAAGGAAAAGCAAATCCATGTTTGCAAAGGGGAAAAGATGTGTTATCATTTGCCAAGAAGTATTGGAAAAAGAACAACTGGGGAGGTTTGAAAGATGACATATCAGGAAATTTTGGAAAATGCAAGAAAGCGGATGGCGCCTAGATGCAGAGTCTGCCCCATGCGGGATTGGCAGAACCTCCCATGATGCTGAAAACAGAAGGGGAGCTGAAGGAAATTGCTGAGGCCACAAAGCTGCCTTTTGTGGTGAAGGGTATTATGACGGCGGAAGCGGCTCGTAAAGCCGTGAGCGCAGGGGCTTATGCCATTGTTGTTTCCAATCATGGCGGTCGTGAGATGGATCATGGTCTTTCTACAGCAGAGGTATTACCTGAGATCAAAGAGGCTGTGAGGAACAGCATAAAGGTATTGGTATACGGCGGCGTGCATACTGGTGATGATGTCTTCAAAATGCTGGCGTTGGGGGCAGATGGGGTGCTGATTGGCAGACCCTATGTGATTGCAGCCTATGGCGGAGGTGCGGAAGGTGTTGTCCTTTATACAGAAAAGCTGAAGACGGAGCTGCAAGATGCCATGATCATGACAAATTGTGCCACACTGGCAGAAATCACAAAGGATAAAATCAGAATCGTCTAAAGAAAAAGATCTTTTCCTCGATGTTTTATAAAAAGTATAAGGGGGTTCTTCTTTTGGATAAAAAGATATTGACATATGTCGGAATAGGTGTATACTATAGAAAGCAACATATGTCAGAAATAAGGAGGCGTTTCTATGGCGAGGCCAAGAAAATGCAGACGTGTCTGCGGGATGCCCCGAAACAACAGTTTCGCCCCTATGGGAAGTGAAACTGGCGAGGAACGCATCATCATGGCGGTGGATGAATATGAGACCATTCGCCTGATTGATTTGGCGGGCTATACCCAGGAGGAATGTGCGGAACAGATGGGCATTGCCCGGACGACAGTGCAAGGGATTTATAATGATGCACGACGGAAATTGGCGGATGCCTTGGTGAATGGCAAGATGCTTTTTATCGAAGGTGGAGATATCGATCTTTGCCAGCGGGAAAATGCCGGATGCGGAAGGAAATGCGGACAGATCTGTTGCAAGAAAAGAGAAAACTGATATTTAGGAGATGAATACAAATGAGCGAAAATTGTTCTCATAACTGCGGAAGCTGCTCTTCCAACTGCAGCAGCCGCAAACCAGCGGATTTTTTGGTTGCACCCAATGAACACAGCAATATTAAAAAGGTTATTGCTGTTGTCAGTGGGAAAGGCGGCGTTGGCAAGTCCATGGTGACTTCTACAATGGCGGTGCTGACAAACAGAAAGGGCAAAAAGACAGCTATCCTGGATGCGGATATCACAGGTCCTTCTATTCCCAAGGCTTTTGGCGTGACGGAGAAGGCATATGGTACGCAGCTGGGAATGCTGCCTTGCGAATCCAAAACAGGGATTGAAATGATGTCCGTAAATCTGCTGCTGGATAACGATACCGATCCTGTTGTCTGGAGAGGTCCTGTAATTGCAGAAACAGTAAAGCAGTTCTGGAAAGATGTTGTCTGGGGCGATGTGGACTATATGTTTATCGATATGCCTCCCGGCACAGGGGATGTTCCTCTGACTGTATTCCAGTCTATCGCCATCGATGGCATCATCATTGTAACTTCACCTCAGGAACTGGTAGGCATGATCGTGGATAAAGCAGTAAAAATGGCAGAAATGATGAATGTGCCTATTTTGGGCATCGTAGAAAATATGTCCTATTTCAAATGTCCTGATTGCGGAGGCATCCATAAGATCTTCGGGGAAAGCCAGATCGAAGGGATCGCAGCAAAACATAATATCCCTGTGGTTTGCAAGCTGCCCATTGACCCTGCCATTGCAGCAAAATGCGACAGAGGCGCGGCGGAAGAATATGAAGGCGAATGGCTGGATTCAATGGTAGATTTTCTGGAAAAGATGAGATAAGCATAGAAGGAGAAAGCGAAATGAAAACAAAAATTGCGGTAACGTACGAAAACGGTGAAGTGTTCCAGCATTTTGGACACACAAAAGAATTTAAATTCTACACATTGGAAGATGGCAAGATTATCGATACACAGATTGTACCCACAATGGGCAGCGGACACAGCATGTTGGCAGATTTCCTGTTGCTGAATGGTGCAACGGTGGTAATCTGCGGTGGCATTGGCGGCGGTGCGAAAGCAGCACTTGCAGCAAAGGGAATCGAACTGCGGGGCGGCGTCAGCGGCAATGCAGATGAAAAAGCCCAGGCCTATGCAGATGGAACACTGGAATTCAATGCGGCAGTGGAATGTACCCATCATCATGACCATGACCACGAAAACTGCAGCGAACATGATCACCATTGCGGCGGTCATTGTCACTGACTGGCGGACAAGATTGAGGAGCGATGCAAAGCATCGCTTCTTTTTTTTGAAAAGAATAGGAATTATTCAGGGAAATATCAAAATAAATGGTTTATTTCTTTAAAATAGATTTTACTGATGTGAAATATTAGATTTATATTTTTAAAAAGCATGGCTTTTATTCTGGTATGAAATGAAAACTATTATAAGGGATTTCCTCTATTTTACAAAAATGAAAGATAAAGGTTGAATGCAAGTGGCATATTTTTTCAATTGCAAAGAGCTGTTTTAAAATATAAATGGGAAAAACTGTAAATACAGTTTTTAATTGGAAATAAAATGGGTAGGGATATTGCACAATTTCAAAACAGAAGAAATTGTATGAGAGTGTGTGATATAAAAAATGTTACATTCGGGAAAGAAATGGATGAATTTTTGTACTTCCTGTTATAAAAAAAGTGTTATGATTCCGTGTATTTCGTTCAAATTACCTCTTTTTGTACAAATTTTGGCTGTCGGTTTCCTTCAACTGAATCAACAAAAATGTTGTAAAAATAGATAAAGGTACAGGGTTATAATATACAATTTAACTAAAAAATAAAAAGGTAGCATGCAAACTACTATAAAAAAGTACTTGTTTTTTCCTGGGGATCAGGTAAAATAATAACAGGTAAATGAATCTGATGGATTTTTCTTCAAAACTTTTTGAAAAAAACTTTTCCTGTTTTTTCGTGGGGATGGGAAAGTCATTCTTTTGTTTTTGAGAGAAAGACAAAAAGGTTCTGCCGCGTAATTATAATACTCTATTAAATTTAATTGGGAGGGAATTATAAATGGAAGCTTTTAACAATTTTGTAGTAGCGGTGGATGGAGTCCTGTGGGGTCCCATCATGCTGGTTCTGCTGGTTGGTACACACGTATACCTGACAATCAGAACAAAATGTATCCAGAGAAAAACTTTCACTGGTGTAAAACTGTCTGTCACACCCGATAAAGAAGCATCTGGTGATATCGGCGGTTTCGCAGCGCTGGCAACAG